>NZ_JANQDG010000081.1:0-34761 GCF_029891665.1 Anabaenopsis sp. FSS-46
GCTATCTTCAGGCTTGTATGTGTCAACAAATCAGTTATGTCCATTGGATGGAAGATATTATGAAATGCTGACATTTCTACCCTTGATAAGACTACTATACTTAAATATGTAAAGTTTTGTAACGACATTCAACACTTGTGCCACAAATTCATATATTGTTGATAGTCTTTGAAGACCATCAACTACGTCCCAAACTCCATCTTCACGTTGAGATACAAAAATAGGTGGAATTGGAATTCCTAATAAAATAGACTCTATTAAACTGGTTTTTTGGCTATTAGTCCAACGAAAAAATCTTTGAAACTCCGGGTGTATATCAATTTCTGCATCTTCATATAAGCTAATCCATTCTCCAATAGACATTGAATATCCATCGACTCTAATTTCTTGTCTCATTTTGTCGATTTCTTCTTGAAGGGACATATTTACTACTCCAATTTTTGCAATAAATAGATTTTTGGTGCGATAGATCGATGAATTTTGATTTTTAGGTTGACATATTTAACGTTTTATTGTTCCTTTAAAGACAAATTTAGCATGATGAATCAGCGTTAAATAAGATATTGTAAGCCTGCATATGCAGGCTTATGTATATTCTTACGTTAATAGTTTCGGGAGAATTATCTACTGATCAAAAAAGTCTAATTTGCCCGGAAAACATTAAAACTGCTGTAAAAATCGTAAATCGCTACCATATAAACGGCGGATATCATCGATTTGGTGTAACACCATAGCAAAACGTTCTACACCAAAACCAGCCGCAAACCCAGTATAAATTTCTGGGTCATAACCTACAGCTTTCATCACATTAGGGTCTACCATACCGCAGCCCATTACCTCTAACCAGCGACCATTCCACTGCAAATCTACCTCAGCAGAAGGCTCTGTAAATGGGAAATAACTAGCACGGAAACGAATGGGTAAATCACCAAATATTGCTTGTAAAAACTCCTTAATAGTACCTTTGAGGTCTGTAAATGTTAGCCCATGGTCGATGGCTAATAGTTCTATTTGATGGAAAACCGCCGAGTGAGTAGCGTCTACATGATCACGCCGATAAACTCGCCCTGGAGCCACAACCCGGATGGGTGGTTCTTCTCTTTCCATGTAGCGAATTTGTACTGATGAAGTATGAGTACGGAGGAGATTACCGTCTGGTAGGTAGAAGGTATCCTGCATATCACGAGCTGGGTGATCGGGAGGGGTATTCAGAGCCTCAAAATTATAATAATCTGTTTCCATCTCTGGCCCTTCGGCTACGGTATAGCCCATACCCACAAAAATATCCAGCGCCCGGTCAATAATACCATTAAGTGGGTGAATTCGACCTTGAGGGCGGTAAATTCCCGGCATGGTCACATCGAGAGTTTCCGCCTCTAGCTGTGCCTGAATTTTGGCAGATTCTAAAGCGGCGCGTTGCTGGTCTAGACTGTTTTGTAGGGATTCTTTGACTGTATTGGCGATCGCCCCAATTTTTGGTCGTTCCTCCCCACTCATTTGTCCCATACTTCGCAATAACGCCCCCAGCTGCCCTTTTTTCCCCAGATAGCTAATTCTGAGTTCCTCTAGACGTTCTAGGGTATCGGCGGCGGCGATCGCTTGTTCTGCTTCTTCCCGCAGTGCTAAAAGTTGAGCCTCTAAATTCGTAGTCATTAGTTATTAGTCATTGGTCATGAGTCATTGATTATTAGTCTACGACTTTGGAATGGTACCCAATCACTGTACAAAACAGTCCAAGTCAAAACCCAACCTGCGTTTACTAGTTTAGAGTTGACACTCTGCGGTCTGAAGACACGCAGATTCTTTGAGACTTGCTTAAAAGGAATAGTCAATTATCCCCCTACACGCTCAAAACAACTACCTACGGATAAGTGTTGCAATTACGCTTACTTTTATATTTTTTTGGCTTTCTGAGTCCATCGAATTTTGGCGGTATACACTCTGTATTTTGCCTTTGCTTGTTTAACCAGGCTACGGTCAAAGCCGAGACGAGATAAATCAGGGGTTTCTCCTGCTCAAAATACTTCTTCGTGCAGATGGTTATTCTTACTCGCACCTTGATTATATCACCACGGCGAATCAATTCGCCGTTGGCACTTCCTCCGCTGTCTAAAGCCAAGTGGCTTCCGTGCCTTTTTTGCGATTTTCTTGTGAGAGTTTTTTTACCTCATACTACAGGGATAGAATATTGAGAAATGACTGATAAAAAGATCCATGAAATTACTCATTAGTAATGATGACGGAGTTTCTGCTTTAGGTATTCGTACCCTAGCTGACCGCTTGGCAGAAGCAGGACATGATGTAAGTGTAGTTTGCCCAGATCGGGAGCGTTCAGCAACCGGACATGGATTAACCATCCACCAACCCCTTCGCGCTGAAGTGATCGAATCAGTTTTTCATCCGGCCATCAATGCTTGGGCTTGTGATGGTACTCCCTCAGATTGCGTGAAATTGGCACTGTGGGCTTTGTTAGATTCTCCCCCTGATTTAGTTCTGTCTGGCATTAATCAAGGTGCAAATTTGGGCACTGAAATTCTTTATTCTGGTACGGTTTCCGCCGCTATGGAAGGTGTAATTGAAGGTATTCCCAGTATAGCTTTAAGTCTTACCAGCCATACATCTAAAGACTTTCAACCTGCTGCTAGGTTTGCCGAAATGCTTGTAGAGAAACTAGCGGTAAATCCTTTACCAGAATTGATGTTGCTGAATGTCAACGTTCCCCCTGTACCTTGGGAAAAAATCGCCGGGGTGACTTTTACTCGTCAGGGAGTACGGCGCTATGTGGACGTTTTTGACAAGCGTGTGGATCCCCGTGGTAGAATCTACTATTGGTTAACTGGGGAAGTTTTAGAAGAAGTGGAACCGCCCAAAGGTTTAAATATATCTGATCATGTGCCGATTGATGTCCATGTGATCCGCAGCAACTACATCAGCATTACGCCATTACAATATAATCTTACCTATCCCACAGGATTGGACAAGTTATCTAGTTGGGAATTTCCTCTGACTTGAGTGATGATCAGCAGTCTGGAATCAAGTTTGTACTCTAAGCAATTGTAGATTTTAGATTAGATTGGAGATCAAGAGCTATTAGCGCCATCGCCTACCTGACTCAACTTTGTAGACCCCTGACCGTAAAGTAGCTTGTGACTGATGGCTAAATCAACCTAAATTCTCAGAATCCACGTGCTAAATTTGTCTAAAAATGGGTGTTCTTTGTGGGTTGCTTCCTCACCGGAAGAGCTGCTCAAACCAACTGCTGTCGCTCTTGGCAAATTTGACGGTGTGCATCTTGGACATCACAGAGTTATTCAACCAATTTTGCCCGCAGCATTGGATGGGGAGAACACCCAGCCACAAGAACAAACATACTCGACAGTTGTCACCTTTGACCCCCATCCCCTGGAGTTTTTTACAGGTCAACCCAGACCTTTGCTCACACCACTGGATGAAAAAGTCCAACAATTGCGCTCTCTAGGAGTAGAACAACTTGTACTGCTACCCTTTGACAAAGAATTATCTGCTTTATCTCCCACAGATTTTGTAGATAAAATCTTAGTGCAACAACTCCAATGTCGCCGCATTAGCGTGGGACAAGATTTTTGTTTTGGTAAACAGCGTCGTGGTACTGCTCAAGATTTGCAATTACTAGCCGCGAAGCACCATATCCCCGTGACTATTGTTTCCTTGCAAACTTATACAGACAATACTCCCACCCAACAAACTCCCATTAGCACTTCACTCATCCGTCACTATTTAGAAAGTGGGGAGATTAAAAACGCTAACTTTCTACTGGGACGACCTTATACCCTCATTGGTACTGTGATTGCAGGGGCAAAAATGGGCAGAACTATCGGTTTTCCCACCGCCAACCTGCAATTACCACCAGACAAGTTTGTCCCCCGCCACGGTGTATATGCCGTCCGCGCTACTATTATGGGTGATACACCAGACCCAACTACGATACATGATAAATTGGGTGTGATGAATATCGGTAAGCGCCCGACAGTCAATGGTAGTAACTTGTCTGTGGAAGTGCATCTATTCGATTGGTCTGGTGATTTATATGGCAAAAAACTGACTGTGCGGCTCGTCGATTTTTTGCGCCCAGAACAGAAATTTCCTTCTCTGGAAGACCTGAAAACACAAATTCAACTTGACTGTAATATTGCTAGGGAAGTTTTCAGGGTGAATGCTGATTTGACCTAATTCAATGGGAATTATCTCTATTATTCCGGAAATAATTACCGCCCTCCACACCTATGTAATCTCATAACTAAGATATAGGTGTGAAGAGCCTCCTCTGGAGTCATCAAATCAAGACCATCTTGGCATTTAAGTGTAAAATACAATCATGCTGCTAAGATTCAAGACTCAACTCACAGTCAACAAGCAACAAAGGCTGCCACTGGCTGAACACGCACAGAGCAGCTATACAGGCTTGGAATCGAGGTTTAGCACTATGTGAAATCAACCCAATCCATTACTTATTGGATCTACTTTTTTCTTGTTTTTGAGTTAACTCTGATTTTATGCCCATCTACAACCTGAATGGCTGGACTGGGTTAAATTCTTATAATCAATACAAAAACTTTATTTTCCGTACCCCTTGATTTAGTTCCCTAATCTGCCATGCTAAAACTCTTGTTGGGCGACCCCAACGCTCGTAAGCTGAAAAAATACCAACCTTACATTAGTGAAATTAACCTGTTAGATGAAGAGATTCAAGCTCTTTGCGACGAAGATTTAAAAGGCAAAACAGCAGAATTTCAACAGCGTCTTGGTAAGGGCGAAACACTCGATGATATTCTGCCAGAAGCCTTTGCTGTGGTCAGGGAAGCCGGACGGCGAGTCTTGGGTTTGCGACATTTTGATGTCCAGCTGTTGGGCGGTGTTATCCTGCACTCTGGACAAATTGCCGAAATGAAAACCGGGGAGGGTAAAACTCTAGTTGCTACTTTACCGAGTTATTTAAATGCTCTAACTGGTAAGGGTGTACACGTGGTTACCGTGAACGATTACCTGGCTCGTCGGGATGCTGAATGGATGGGACAGGTGCATCGGTTTCTGGGTCTAAGTGTGGGGCTAATTCAGTCCAGCATGATTCCCAGTGAACGCAAGAAAAACTATGAGTGTGACATCACCTATGTGACTAATAGTGAGGTGGGCTTTGACTACCTACGGGATAATATGGCCACATCCATGGCGGATGTTGTACAACGCCCGTTCAACTATTGTGTAATTGACGAGGTAGACTCGATTTTAATTGATGAGGCGCGAACACCCCTGATTATTTCTGGACAGGTAGAAAGACCTACGGAAAAATACCTCCGCGCTGCTGAAATTGCCTTCAGTCTGAAAAAAGATGAGCATTATGAGGTAGATGAAAAGGCTCGAAACGTACTGTTAACTGATGAAGGGTTTGCAGAATCAGAACATCTTTTGGGAGTTACAGATTTATTTGACCCGGAAGACCCCTGGGCGCATTTCATGTTCAATGCTATTAAAGCTAAGGAACTGTTCCTCAAGGATGTAAACTACATCGTCCGTAACGGCGAAGTGGTAATTGTGGATGAATTTACCGGGCGCGTCTTACCGGGAAGACGTTGGAGTGATGGTCTACACCAAGCAATTGAAGCTAAAGAACACGTAGATATTCAGCCGGAAACTCAAACCCTGGCAACAATTACTTATCAAAATTTGTTCTTGCTGTATCCTAAACTCGGCGGAATGACAGGAACGGCTAAGACCGAAGAGCCAGAATTTGAAAAAATCTATAAGTTAGAAGTGGCGGTAATTCCCACCAATCGCACCAGGAAACGTCAAGATTTGGCGGATATGGTGTTTAAAACTGAGCCTGGTAAATGGCGAGCGATAGCCGGTGAATGTGCCGAAATGCACCAACTGGGTAGGCCGGTTCTAGTAGGAACTACTAGTGTAGAAAAATCAGAATATCTCAGCCAGCTACTAAAACAGAAGGGGATTCCCCACGAACTTCTCAACGCTCGCCCAGAAAACGTAGAACGGGAAGCAGAAATAGTCGCTCAGGCAGGACGCAGAGGGGCTGTAACTATTGCCACCAACATGGCGGGGCGGGGTACAGATATTATCCTGGGTGGTAACTCCGAGTATATGGCACGGTTGAAGCTGCGGGAATATTTTATGCCGCGAATTGTCATGCCGGAAAATGAAGATATCTTTGGTGTGCAAAGGGCAGCTGGGTTACCCTCTGGACATGGTGGTGGTCAAGGTTTTGTTCCCGGTAAAAAAGTCAAAACTTGGAGAGCTTCACCGGAAATTTTTCCGACTCAATTGACAAAAGACACCGAACAGTTATTAAAAGAGGCTGTGGAGGTGGCTGTGGCCGAATATGGTGAACGCAGCTTACCAGAACTGGCAGCAGAAGACAAGGTAGCCATAGCAGCAGAAAAGGCTCCCACCAATGACCCTGTAATTCAAAAGTTACGGGAAGCTTACAACCGGGTGAAGCAGGAATACGAAGATTTCACAGACCGCGAACATGATGAAGTGATTTCATTAGGCGGTTTGCACGTCATTGGTACAGAACGCCATGAGTCACGCCGCATTGATAACCAATTGCGGGGACGCGCCGGACGACAAGGGGACCCTGGCTCCACCAGGTTCTTCCTCAGTTTAGAAGATAACTTACTGCGGATTTTTGGGGGCGATCGCGTCGCTGGGTTAATGAATGCTTTCCAAGTAGAAGAAGATATGCCCATTGAATCTGGGATGCTCACCCGCAGCTTGGAAGGGGCACAGAAAAAAGTCGAAACCTATTACTACGACATCCGTAAACAGGTGTTTGAGTACGACGAGGTGATGAATAACCAACGTCGCGCTATCTATGCGGAACGCCGCCGGGTTTTAGAAGGTCAGGACTTGAAAGAACAGGTGGTCAAATATGCTGAAAAAACTATGGATGAAATCGTTGATTTCTACATCAACCCAGACCTACCCTCCGAAGAGTGGGAATTAGAAAAGTTGGTGGATAAGGTCAAGGAATTTGTCTATCTGCTGGCGGATATGGAAGCAAATCAATTAGAGGATATGACCTTAACCGAGATGAAGGTATTCCTCCATGAACAAGTGCGAATTGCTTACGACCTCAAAGAAGCCCAAATTGACCAGATTCAACCGGGACTAATGCGACAAGCGGAAAGGTTCTTTATCTTGCAGCGTATTGATACTCTCTGGCGGGAACATTTGCAACAAATGGATGCTTTGCGGGAGTCTGTGGGTTTGCGCGGTTATGGGCAAAAGGATCCGTTGATTGAGTATAAGAGTGAGGGTTATGAACTCTTTTTGGACATGATGGTTAACATCCGCCGTGATGTGGTTTACTCGCTGTTTATGTTCCAGCCTCAGGCTCAACCTAGGGTGCAGGCTTCTGAGATGGTGTAAGTTTTTTTGGTAGGCAAAGTCCCAGAGGCGCAGAGATTTTTTTCTGCGTCTTTTTTTTGGGTCTGATGGATGAACGTGTAATTGGTTTTACTGGAGTTTAGAAACCTGTCTGTTTAGAGATCAAGGTAAAACTTACTGCTTGCTGAATGCATTGGCTCAAGCCGCCCGTGGGGACGTGGAACATGGTCTAATTTTTTCTGGGGCTAATGTGAGTTGTACGCAGAAAATTATCTCTGTTGCCGAACTGATGGCAGATTTAACTGCTCAAAGCTAGCACCATAACCTAACTCCTCTCCTGACTCAGGACTGGGGATACTTTTGCTTTCCTGCAGGATTGCGGTCAAGGATTTCTACCGGCTTATTTGCCCATTGTACAACGGCGGCTGGGAATGGAGTATGGCGATCGCCAAAGGCAGTTTCAACTATACCGACGGGGGGCTATATCGAGTTTAACTTAGTGTACGACAACCGCCATTTTACGACGCGCAAATCTAAAAGGTGCGGATTTAACAGGCGCGATTTTAACAAATGCTGACCTAGAGGGTGCTATCATGCCTGATGGTAGGATTCATGATTAAAAATGACATTTAGCAAAACTGCCTGTGACTAAAAAAGGTCTGGTCTGTACTTTTGCCAATAGTAGAAACTGTATTTATGATCATAATTAATCCAACTCCATAGTTCTAAATCAGGTGAATTATGCCAAATAATTGAACTAGGATTAACAGCAATAATCCAACCTGCTTTTTGCACTTGCATACACAAATCTGTACTTTTAAAGTTAACACCAAAATCTTTACATACTCCAAGATGCTGCACAACTTGAT
Source organism: Anabaenopsis sp. FSS-46 (assembly GCF_029891665.1). NCBI lineage: Bacteria > Bacillati > Cyanobacteriota > Cyanophyceae > Nostocales > Nodulariaceae > Anabaenopsis > Anabaenopsis sp. FSS-46. The sequence goes on from NZ_JANQDG010000081.1 coordinate 8,250, forward strand.
ATGGCAACAGGAGAGATTTAGCAGCACAATACTCTACCTGAATATAAGCTTTATTATGTAATAATTCTTCGCCTAATATATTATCTTGCTTGGCAAAATTGGTTGTTGATTGTGGGTAATTACTATTAATAAAGTTACCAAATTCTTGAATAGTTTTAGGTTCTTTGCGCTCATAAACCTGAGAACACACTAAACCAACTTCATTATATTCTTGTAAAGTTGTAATTAGCGTGGTGAGAGCCAAAGGATCTAGACGTACATCACTGTCAAGTAGCCAGATGTAATCGTATTTGAGCTTACTGACAAATTGTAACCCATAATATAAGCCCTCATGATCAGCTAATTTTTGTTCCGGTTGCAAAAATGTAATTTGAGTAAAGTCAAATTTTTGTAAATAAGCTTGAGTAAATTCATCTAAAGCATTATCTACAACGTAAATATCAATTTTTGTCTGATATAATTTCTGTTTGCGAATATCTTCCAGCACAGAAGACAGAGAATTTAAATTATAATGAGCCTCAATAACAATTGCAACTTTCATAATATTCTGATCATAAATATGGGCTTGTACCTGTGGTTGAGCTAAAAATCCTGCTAAATAAGATTTCACTTTTACCAATCTCCACAACGCCTATTTGATATTTGAGAATTTTCAATGGACTCATGAACTAAAAATGTGCATTTTCTGGAATTACATAAATTGCTTATGGGTATGGTGCGTTCAAGTGCATAAATTGCGTCAATCAAGTAAAGCACCCGACACTTACGTAATATCTAACTGGAAAAATGCACAATAAAATAGTACATAGCTCAAGAATGTAACTTTTTGGTTTTGTTTACTCTTCTATCTCAAGGCTGAAGACTAGCAAGCAATTAAGGTAATTAAAGTAAAATATATAACATTATATTTTATAGGATATGATGCCAGTCAGGCTTTTTTTAACTAGGCATATAAGCAGACGACAATCGCACTGTAAAGATATGCGAAAATCATTTTACTGAAAACAATACTTTGCGCCTTTGCGTCTTTGGGTGAAACAATTATCAAATATGGCGATCGCAATCGATTTTGGTACAAGTAACACAGTTATAGCCCGCTGGAACCCGGTCACCCAGCGGCCAGAAACCCTGACCATACCCGGTTTATCAACTCAGCACAGCCTCAACCCCCCAGTTATTCCCAGCCTATTATACATAGAACAAATACAACAGGGTAAAGTATTAGTAGGGCAAGAAGTACGCGACGGCGGTTTTGACCTCAAGAACGAAACAAGATTCTTCCGCAGCTTCAAGCGGGGAATTGGTGCGGATGTTCAAGGTTTCCTCCCAGAAATAGATGGGGAGAATGTCACCTTTGAGCAAGTAGGGCAATTATTCTTGAATAAATTAATTGCACAATTAGCACCGATGGAAGGAGGGTTAGATTCTCTGGTCTTAACAGTACCAGTAGACAGCTTTGAAGCCTATCGTCACTGGTTAAGCCAAGTTTGTCAAGCCCTCCCGGTGGAAAAGGTGCAGATGTTAGACGAACCAACAGCTGCGGCTTTGGGTTACGATTTAGCAGACCGAGAAATTCTCTTAGTGGTTGACTTTGGCGGTGGTACATTAGACTTGTCTCTAGTGCGCTTAGATCCAAGTTTGCCAACTAAAAAACCTGTAGGATTTCTCCTGAAATGGGGTAATAAATCCCTGGGTGACAATTCCCGCCAAAAACCTAAAATAGCCCGTGTACTAGCCAAAGCGGGGCAAAATCTGGGGGGTACTGATATAGATGATTGGTTAGTAGATTACTTTGCTAAAACTCAAGGACTAGCGGTAACTCCCTTAACCACAAGATTAGCCGAACGGGTAAAAATCCAGCTATCAACTCAAAACCAAGCTAGTGAAGTTTATTTTGACGACGAGAAGTTAGAGAGCTATGAATTGTCATTAAACCGGGAAATATTTGACAACATCCTGGAAGAAAAGGGATTTTTTGCCCAATTAGATGAGTCAATGACCAGTTTATTACAACAAGCGCGACGACAGGGCATAGAAGTTACAGATATTAACGCCGTTTTGTTAGTGGGTGGGACTGTACAATTACCAGCAGTGCAGACATGGGTAAAACAGTATTTTCCAGGGGAAAAAATCCGCTGTGACCGTCCCTTTGAAGCGATCGCTCAAGGTGCGTTACAGTTAGCCCAAGGGATGGAAATCAAAGACTTTCTCTATCATAGTTATGGTGTCCGCTATTGGGACCGTCGCCAAAACCGTCATAATTGGCATTCGATTATTAAATCGGGGCAGGCGTACCCCATGAGTGAGGCGGTAGAATTAGTTTTAGGCGCGTCTGTGGAAAATCAACCCAGCATTGAATTAATTATTGGGGAATTGGGTTCTCAGACAGGTAGTACGGAAGTTTATTTTGACGGCGATCGCTTGGTTACTCGCCGTTTAGAAGCGGGTGTCACCAGTGTGAAACCCCTCAATGATCAAGCTGGTGCGAGAACCATCGCCCAACTGACACCACCAGGATATCCGGGAATCGATCGCATTAAGGTTTTGTTTCAAGTTGATGAACAACGTTTTTTGCGCATTACAGTGGAGGACTTGTTAACCAGCGATACCCTGTTAGAAAATCAACTAGTCGCTCAACTCAGTTAGTTGATAGTTAAAACTCCCTGGTCTGCATCCAAAGTTGCTAATACACCCACAGGTAAAGCCGCATTGGGACTGTCATGGCCGAAGGGTAAATCAGATACAATGGGAATACCCAAATCACCCAGGCGATCGCGGAGAACTTCTTCAACACTGAAGCTAGGTATACCGGGCGATGCTTCGCATTGAGTAAAGCCCCCCAAAGCAATACCACGAACCTTTGACAACAGACGACTTAAACGCCACTGGGTGAGCATGCGGTCAATGCGGTACGGTGCTTCTGTCACATCCTCCCATGCTAAAATCACACCATCCAACTCCGGTAATATTGATGTAGCTAAAAGATGAGTAGCAACAGTAAGATTACCTGGTAGTAACAGACCAGTGGCGATTCCACCACCCCAAGGACAACCTTTGATGGGAGGAATAGGACGACCTTCGACAACATCGAATAATCGCCCAATTGACCAATCTGGTTCATTCCCTAAAGTCGTCAGTACGGGAGCATGAAGACTAGAAATACCTGCTGTGTAAAGACTCCATAGCAAAGCTGTAATATCAGAAAATCCTATCAGCCATTTGGGTGGTCTACCGTTGAGGTTCCAAGTCCAATTTTCCAAAATCCGGGTGCTACCAAATCCCCCCCTAGTGCAGAGGATACCACGACAAGCTGGATCTTCCCAGGCTTGGGTTAGCTGTTGGCGACGAATTTCGTCTGTTTGTGCTAAATATCCCCACTTATCAGCTAGATTAGCGATAACTTCCACTTGATAACCACGCGATCGCCAAATTTCTACACCCCTTGACAATGCTGGTAATTCTCGCAACGCACCACTAGGAGCAATTACCTTTAATAAGTCACCAGGTTGCAGGGGAGGGGGTAATATGTGAGATTGCATAATTGAAACTGTAATTTTTTTTGTGTGCTTTGTGCTTGTTTAGTAAACAAGGGCGGGGAGAATGCCCACCCCACAAGATTTATGATGTTAAGATGTGTACTTGATTTACTTGAAAAGTGCTGTAATGCCAAACTGTACGTACTTTCAACACAACCTATGATGAATACCTATGATAAATAAATTGGGGCTGAGTCTGTTGCTACTTGCATTCATCGGAAATCCGGCCTGGACATCTACCGCTAGCGGGGTTTTACCAGGTAAACTCACTGTAGCAGTTGATGGGTTGCGAAACACACAAGGACTGGTGTGTGTAACCATATTTGCTAATAGTAAAGGATTTCCCAATAATAATGATGGTGTAGTTAAAAGTAAGTGTACTAAGATTTCCGAAACATCCTCAAAAATTACCTTTGATAACTTACAACCTGGTACTTATGCTGTAGCTGTTATCCATGATCAGAATCAAGATCAAATCCTCAATGTTAATTACCTGGGTATCCCCACGGAAGGCTTTGGGTTTTCCAGAAACCCAGAAGTTCGTACCAGTGCTCCTAAATTTAAAGACGCTGCTTTTTTGCTAGCAGGGCCAAATACAGTTATCCAAGTTCAGATGAAATATTTTTGAGTTTTGTTTTTAAGTGGAAATGTCGGGTGGGTTAGCAGTTAGTTACGGCGCGGTGGAAAATCTTCTATGTTGTAATTCTACTTCTAACTCACCCTAAGTCTCCACTACAAAATGTTAATTGTTAATTGTTTGTGGCTGTTATTCACCTTCCATGAATAGATGTTTCTAAAACTGCTGATTGCTGTGTAGCTTCTTCTGACACGGTTACCTTCTGATTTTCACCGCGCCAGTTATCCCTTTGGTTAATTAGATAAATGCTGATTAAAGTTAGTCCTACTCCCACCCACTGTAACGGGGTGAGAACTTCTGAGAGGATAAGATTACCAAATAAGAGGGCAAAAACTGGAGTGAGAAAGGTTAGAGAACTCAGACTAGTTAAACTACCGCTAGAAGCAAAGTAGAAAAATAATCCATAGGCGATCGCACTACCAAAAACTGTAGCATAGCCTAAAGCCATCCATTCAGAGATAGTGAGATTCTGCCACTGGTGAGATTCTACTACGGATGAAATACCCCACAACGGTAATCCCGCCAAAATCATGTGCCATCCTGTGGCCATTACCGGGTCAGCATATCTACAGACAAACCGAATCATTACCGTTCCCACAGCCATGGAGAGGGCGGCTAACAGCATTAACCATTCACCACTACTCAATACATCTTGCCAATTCCCAATGCTTGCATTGACATTGGGATCAAAAAACTGAAAAATCAACTCATGGGGTAAACCAATTAAACTAATACCGATAACTCCCAGTCCTAACCCCAGCCATCCCCACAAACCAATGTGTTCTTGGAATAGCCACAAGGACAACAAAGCCACCGCTAAAGGTTGGGAGTCAATCATTACAGACCCTAACCCCGCACTAGTTCTAACTAGTCCCTCTGCCAAAAAGCCTTGAAATAATGCCCCATCTACCAAGGCAAATAAAATAATCCACAGCCATGCTAACCAACCCCGCGGCTGGGGTTTACCCATCATTGTTGCTGTAATTAAAATTAACACCCCAGCTGGTAGCAATCGCACCGCTGCCATAAATAGGGGTGTAGTGTCGGCTATGACTCCTTTCATGGCTACCATTGCTGTTCCCCAGAGGAAAAACGGGGCGATTAAAACTAAGGGAGCCGGGGGAAATTTAGATGCACTGAGTTTCAGTTGCATGGGTTTGTTGATGCCTTCGTTTTATAAATACTACAATTGCTTTACACAATTTTACATAATTATGTAGTTTTGTGTTCCCTTAGTATCCAGGGGATTTGATTTTCTCTTCCATAAATTTTCAGCAAATCCTGATTTCTGTGATTAATTAATACTCAATCATCTGGATTTTATTCACTAAATTAGAAATTTATTTCTTTAGATAGATAATATTTAACGCATATTATTTAAGATTCTATATCTAATAAATCATCTCATAAATTCATTTTTATGTTCTAATTTTTAACGGTATTATCGACAATAAATTAACGTAGATATGTTGATAATATCTATGCAACACTGTGGTTTATAATTTGTATTAATTTGGCTTGACTACTGCTAGAATTGTTATTATTATTTATTCTTAATAGCTGAGATTCAGGCTACCACAGCCAGCTAATCAGAGCTAATGGATCAATGAGACATTGAAATTTTTAGAGTTGTTCATGAATAAATTTATTATCGGTTTGTTCACTGTAAGTGCGATCGCTTTTGGTTCTACTGGTGCTAATGCTCAAACTGGAGACAGTAATAATGCTCAAATAATTCATCAGACGAATATTACCCATGGAAATCACAACGTGAGTGTAAATAGAGCTAATCAAATTCATCAAAATTTCGCTGGTGATGTTGGTAGTTATGGTAGCAATGCTAGCGGTCAAGTCATTCATCAGATATGTCAGACCCACGGTATCAGTAATGTGTGTATTAATAGCGCTTATCAACAGAACAAAAAAATGAACCAAGGGATACACCCACCTAAGTATCACCATTATCCCCAGAAAAGACACCATTGATGACTATGAATAATTAGCAAACATCCCCAAATTATTTAAGTTAAATTCGGTGGCTGCTTCTAAAATTAATAGGGTAAAGGTGATAGCCACACTATACTTTACCCTAGACTTTTTCTGATAGCTACCGCTTGCTTCAGCCATACTTGATGGGGATATCCTATGCAGATTTACAAATTTTCCTCACTGCTAATTTCTGTTAGCTTATTTCTCCCTGTTGTTACTCAAATAGGTGAAATAGATATGCACATAGGGAGAATGAGAATTCGTCAATATTTCCGGGGAAATCTGGAAATATTTTCAGATTTACCCGGAAGTGCACAGATCCATACTCCTGAGACTGAAATCTATATGAATGGAAATTTTCATATTAACGATGTCAACACTTTATTGAGAAACACCTGTCAAAAATCAGGTAGTATTCTTACCCAAGAAAGCAGACAAGTCACCAGGAATGGTAGATACAGACATCACAGTAGTAAAGTATCAGTCTTTTGTAATTAATGTAAAAAATCCGGGAGAACTTAGATGAAATATCAAGATTTATATCTTGGTGTCCTATCTTTTGGTGTTTGTTTAACAGTTGCTAGTTTTGCTACCAGCGCCGCATTCGCACAGTGCGTTATATCTCATGTTGGTGTTCAACTTAATATGTCTCCAACTCCCGCCAGACAAACTTCTAATGTGCAAATGTACAGTCCAGCAGCTTGTACAGGAAATACTAGTTCTTCGACAGCAGTACAAGTGAATACTGGTAATCATGGGAATGTGAGACAGCATCAAGAGGTACTCCACGAAATCAGGGGTAATGCAGGTAATAGTACTGCTGTAAATGGTCCAACTATTAAAAATAGCATAGTTGTTCCTGTTAATGTAAAGACACCAAAGAATTTTTCTCTCTAAGAAACAGTTATTGAGCAGGGTTTAACTACTATTAAACTCTACTCAATAATAAATATATTAATAAAGGCCGAATTATTTATCTTTAGTAAATACAGCGCATTTTATCTGAGTGAGGAACAGAAGGGCGCGCACCGATGCCCACCCCACAATATTTATGATCTTAAGGTGTGTACTTTATTTAGTTTAAAAGTGCTGTAAATAGCTAATTGGGTGATTCACATGAATAACTGGGATTGTATATCTTATCCTTAAATAGCTGAGGCGAAATTTCATTTATTCATAAAAATTATTCCCAAAGAAATTAAATTGGAAGTAGTAGAGCAGCCCTGGTTAGAAATTGCATAAATACTGCGCATGATTAGCAGAATATGATGGGTTTAACCTATTTATTCGATTTCGGTTATTTTAGCTCAAGTTCTGCATCAAGTTCTTGAGAATATTCTTCATCTGTACCCAGTTCACAACGTTCTACAAAATCTCGATTCATACTAGATACCACTTGATTATTCCTATCTGGTTCTGTATAGAACTGTTGATTATATTCATCCATTTCAGCTTCTAGATAAGCGAGGACTTCTTCTAAGTTGGGTCTACTTCTATCCATAACCACAAGTCTCATTGAAGGGTGTTCAGAAGGGTCAATTTACTAAGTATTTTTGATGTATCCAAACTCAGTGGACGCAGTTCATCTTCACCTCTATGACAAAGTGATTGTCTTGAGGGATTGACTTTCAGATTAAAAATATTCAATAATTTGTGGTGATGCCCTGCTGGTTTTACCCGTTCCTCACACATGAGGGGGAGGGATTTAGACTGATATCTGAATGCAATGCCCAAGGTTGAACGATAAACTTACACCAGATGAAACATTGATTTTCTGGTGTTCCCTGAGATGGATTGGTAGGTGCGCTAAATCAGTTTAACGCACAAAAATATCTTCTGTAAACTATATTCGGGAAAAATGAGACGATTGTAAAAGAGGTACCAATTTTAGATTGAACTCATCTTCAAAAACTGGTTTTTTATAATCTATACTCCAAAGTTCTAAAGAACAGTCATCATCAGGTTCAGAGGGAAATAGTAATATCTGTAACTCTCCTTTACCGGGATTATACAGACATTGGACGCGAGCGATCGCACCAATTTGTCGCCGATCTAGTGCAACGGCTATTCTCAACAGGGCGCTGAGTTGGTTGACGATTTGTCGATCCTGTTTACTGACCAAGTTACGGTAATAATCATGTTTTTTCTTGGGGGGTGATTTGCGGTGGTAACGGGCTAAATTGGCAATGATTTCAATTTCGGTTTCAGTGTAGCCGAGTAATTCACCATTGCGAATCAAATAGTAGGAATGTTTGTGATGAGACGAATGGCTGATATAATGCCCACAATTATGCAATAAGGCTGCCGCCCATAACAGTTGTCGCTCCGCGGCTCCCCATTGGTGTAACTTTCCTTGGGTTTGGTCAAATAAACTTAAGGCAAATAAGGCCACGCGATCGCTGTGTTCCAAATTGATATCATACTTGTCAGCCTGTTTGAGAACACTCCGCTGGCGTATGGAACTTTGATAGCGCAGTTTATCTTCAATCAAACCGTGGGATAGCATCCAATCTACAATTACCCCCTCTCTGAGGGCGCGTCCGCACAAGGTGACTGAATCTACACCTAACAAAGTCATAGCTTCCTGTAAGATGACAGCACCAGCCAATATCACTTCTGACCGCTTATCTGGCATACCGGGGATCATAGATATTTCTGAGTGGGTCATTTTGCGTAACCGATTTACCCAAACCCGCAAATCCTTGAGGGTGAATTGGTAGCCATTGAGGGTAGAGGGAAGAATACCTAAATTTTCTCGCCCATGAATCATCGCCAGGGTTTCAATCGTCCCGGAGGTTCCCACTAAACGGGGAGATTCCCCAGGGTGGATATTTGCCAATACATCCTCAACAGAACGTTCTAAAATTCCCCTTGTATAGGCTTGGAGATATTGAAACTGGACATCGCTGATGGGTTGGGTGGTGATTAACTCACTGGTCAGTCGCACTGCGCCGACTTTTGTACTGCTCAGAGTGCGGGCTTCTTGGCTATCTGCTAAAATCAACTCTGTAGAACCGCCACCAATATCAATAATTATGTGGGGTTGCTGATCAAATTCCAGCCCCGAAAGTACACCCAAGTATATGCGACGGGCTTCTTCTTGACCAGAAATCAAGTCAACGCTTAGGCCTAATTCTTCTTTTACCTGGTGTAAAAAATCTCTACCATTGGGGGCCTCCCTCACAGCGCTTGTGGCTACAGCTATGATTGTTTCAGCATTGGCGGTTTTAGCGACTTCTTGAAAGCGTCTGAGGGCGGTAATAGCCTTATGAATGTTTTCTGGTTTGAGTTCTCCAGTGGTCAGGTCACGATTACCCAGCCTGACAGTTTCTTTTTCTTTGGCAATAATGCTGAAAGCTGGTAAGGTCGGGTCAATCTTTACTACTACCATGTGCAGAGAATTTGTTCCCATGTCAATAGCAGCAATAATCCGGTTTTGCTTAACTGGTTCAGTGCTAACACTTTCCCAGCTAGCTGAAACTAAATTCAGCATCTAGTTTTCTCTCGTTGAAGGACTAAAAAATGGTGCGTTACAACGAAATCAATCTCTTCTTACTCTGAACTATGTGCAAAGCCTGTCTGAGCTAAGAATGTTTACCGTTGTCAGTCACAGGTTCTACTTCTATAAATACCAAATAAAGTTATTCTATAGATGTAAGTGCGATTCGTTCTTCCTAAATGAGTAGAAATGCTCAGGGACGGAAGGTAAGGCTGGTGAAAACCAGATTCTTACAACTGCGTGTTCATGTAGGTGTAAATCCTACCCCCTAGGTGCAAGGGTGACAGCATCTCCCTTATGGTAGCGACTAGCCATCAATCTGTAAAGCAGGGAGAAAAGGCGTTCCTACTGGTAGCCTAACCTGGTACACGCCAAGCAAAGTACCCATGAGGAAGATCTCCCAAGATGTGTCCGAAGCGTCGTAAATACAGAACCCAGCCAAATAAGGCTGACAGGCTGGAACCAAAAGGTAAAGGATAAGGAAACGGCTATTTTATGTTAGACCGTTACGCACTTCCGATAAACCCGGCGTATAGCATCACTCTAAAGGTACATAGAATGGACACACGGAACGAAGTAACCCCTTGTTAGCTCTTTTAGAAGCTCGAATCTAAAAGTAGGTGCTAACCGGATGCTACAAGTGGGGAAGATTGAGTCAAAAGCGAACGCTTAGGGTAATGCCTAAGATATGCCGACAGACTCACGGTGATATGGATGATAAAGTCGCAAGTAGGAATTATGTCTAAAACGAGTGTAAAGACTACGGTAGAATGGAACACGATTAACTGGAAACAGTTAGAACGTCGTGTTTACAAAATCCAAAAACGAATTTATCAAGCCTCATCTCGTGGTGATGTCAAGGTTGTTCGTGGACTCCAAAAGGTGCTGATGAAATCCTGGTCAGCCAAAGCTTTAGCAACACGTAGGGTAACTCAAGATAACCAAGGAAAGAAAACCGCCGGGGTTGATGGAGTGAAAGCTTTATCACCCAACGAAAGACTGGAGTTGGTAGAAGAGTTAAAACTAGGGTCTAATCCCAAACCTACCAGAAGAGTCTGGATAGACAAACCTGGAAAGCAGGAGAAAAGACCTCTAGGAATACCTACAATGTATGATAGGGCGCTACAGGCGCTTGTCAAACTGGCATTAGAGCCAGAATGGGAAGCAAACTTTGAGCCTAATTCATATGGATTCAGACCAGGACGCTCATGTCATGATGCCATAGGAGCAATATTCAGTTCCATCAGACTCAAACCAAAATTTGTATTAGATGCTGATATTGCTAAATGTTTTGACAAGATTAATCATCAAGCATTGCTAAAGAAACTGAACACCTACCCTAAACTACGCCGACAAATTAAGGCATGGTTAAAAGCAGGGGTGGTTGATAGCAAAGTCTTATTCCCCACAGAAGAAGGCACACCACAAGGTGGTGTTATATCTCCTCTGTTGGCAAATATAGCCCTACACGGGATGGAAGAAATTCTCAAAGAGTATGCTTCAAAATTACCGGGTAAAGGTAGTAAAGTGAGTAAGGCTCAAGCCATATCAATCATTAGATATGCAGATGATTTCGTCATTTTGCATGAAAATCTAACAGTTATTGAACAATGCAGAGAAATCTTAGTTAAATGGCTAAGTGAAATGGGATTGGAATTAAAACCCAGTAAGACCAGATTGGCACATACCTTGTATGAACACCAATCTGAGAAACCAGGATTTGACTTCCTTGGCTTCAATGTAAGGCAACACTTAGTTGGTAAATACAACTCAGGGATTACCTCAAATGGTAAAATACTAGGATTTAAAACCATCATCACCCCATCCATGAAATCTGTCAAGAACCATTACGAAAAGATTTCTAGCATTATTAAAAGAGACTTACCATCACCACAACTGGCATTGATAAGTCGTCTTAACCCCATAATCAGGGGCTGGTGTAATTACTACTCATCTGTAGTAAGTAAAAAAGTCTTTAGTAAGATTTTTAGTCAGGTTTATCAACGACTCTACAGATGGGCAAAGCGCCGACACCCCAACAAATCCGGCAAATGGATAGCCAAAAAATACTGGCATACAATCGGAAACTACAACTGGGAATTTGCAGCAAAGATGGATGATAAATTCATCAAACTGTATAGGCACCCAGAGACTCCCATTGTACGCCACGTCAAGGTTAAAGGCAACGCCTCACCATTTGATGGTGATTGGGTGTACTGGAGTTCAAGAATGACAAACCATCCCGAAGCCGACAAAAGAGTAGCAACTCTACTTAAAAGGCAAAAGGGTAAATGTCCAGAATGTGGGCATTACTTTAGGGAAGGTGATGTAATGGAAGTAGACCACATCTTACCCCTCTCCAAAGGTGGAAAAGATGAACATAAGAACCTACAATTATTACACAGACATTGCCATGACAAGAAGACATCCACTGATGGAAGTCTTGTAGGTATTCATGACAAAAACCATATCACTGAGGAGCCGTATGAAGCGAAAGTTTCACGTACGGTTTTGTAGACGAGTCGGTTGGGTGACTGACCGGCTTAGTTTAATAGATGTGTGAATTCATCCATCTCAAGTTATGACTTGATTTATATGCTGAATCCTTACGAACGCAAACAGGAACCTGTATGGCTGACTATTATCCGCCTTTTGCGGTGGGATAAACCAGAAGGACGATTAATTTTAATGATTCCGGCTTTGTGGTCTGTATTTTTAGCCGCATCAGGAAAACCGCCTTTACCCTTGGTCGGGGTAATTATTTTGGGTACTCTAGCTACTAGTGCAGCTGGTTGTGTGGTTAACGATTTGTGGGATAGGAATATTGACCCACAGGTGCACAGAACGCGCGATCGCCCCTTGGCTTCCCGGGCTTTGTCTGTTAAAGTCGGGATTGTAGTGGCTGTGGTTGCTTTAGGATGTGCCGCAGTACTCGCTTCTTATCTTAACCCCTTAAGTTTCTGGTTGTCTGTAGCTGCTGTACCTGTAATTCTGCTTTATCCAGGTGCAAAGCGGGTATTCCCCATCCCCCAATTAGTTCTCTCCATTGCTTGGGGTTTTGCGGTTTTGATCAGTTGGAGTGCTGTAACTACAGATATTTCTTTACCCACTTGGCTACTCTGGGGCGCTACTATATGCTGGACTTTGGGGTTTGATACCATTTACGCTATGAGCGATCGCGAAGATGATCGCCGTATTGGGGTAAATTCTAGCGCTTTATTCTTCGGTAATTATGCCCCTTTAGCTATTGGTATTTTCTTTGCTCTGACAGTTATATTACTGGTATATCTAGCTGTATTAACACAATTGGGTTTTTTCTTTTGGATGAGCGTAGTTATTGCTGCTATTGGCTGGATTTGGCAATATTTCAGTTTAATCCAGGATAGCCTACCCAATTCTGTATATGGTAAGATGTTCAGTCAAAATGTCTGGATTGGTTTTATTTTACTTGGGGGAATGATTGCTGGTTCTCTGGTTTAGACCATTTTTGTGGGTTCTCGGATAAATATCACTCCTCCTACAATATTAATTTTTTATACATCTACAGTTTGCCACATTGACTTGGCAAACTGTTTGATTATATACTTCTGCCTATAGAAGGCGGCTGTCCATGGAGAAGATACAACCCTAAAACTGCATCAGTCAAGAAATTTGAGGTTTTGACCTACCCAGAAAATAACTCACGGGTAAAAATTGTCTTGAGTTGCTGCATAATTAAACGGTGAAATTGTCTGTGGTGAGCAGAAACTGCAAGGTTAGTTATTAGGTGAGGAGTAATGATCATGAGTGGACTGAAATTAAAATCTGTAGCAAGTTTGACATTAGCATCTGCTTTGGGATTTGGGGTATCCACAAGTCAACCGGTATTATCCCAAGAAGTAATTGCTACATCTCAACCGGGTGAAATAAATTCTGTAGGGGGAACCTTTTCTCACAGCGCTACTGACTTACAACCCATAGCGCAAACACCTATTGATTTAAATCAATTCTGTAAGGATTATCCCCTCAACTCTCGCTGTAGTCAAATTACTCCCCCTTCCTCAACACCCAGCCCCAGCGCTCCCATAGAAGTTGCACCCACAGAACAAACAAGCCAAGATCCTGGAGGTAAAAAGAGTGGTTGGGCAATTACTCCAGAAATTGGTACTTTAGGTCTAGGAGCATCTGTAACTAGGTCAATAACTCCTAATTTTAATGCCAGGGTGGGGATAAATACTTTTAGTGTAGGGGCTGATATCACAGAAACTGATGTCACCTATGAAGCTGATCTGAGCTTGTCGAATATTTCCACTCTAGTTGACTACCACCCGGCAAAAAATTCTGGCTTTCGTTTGACTGGGGGTTTAGTTTTTCAAGATAATAAACTCAAGGGAACTGGTAGACCAGCAGATAACATTAACACCATTACAATTGGTGGAACTCCTTACCGCGTTAATGTTTTAGAATCAGTTGATGCTAAAGTTGGCTTTCCCAATAGTGTCGCCCCTTATTTAGGGCTTGGTTGGGGAAATGCCGTTCAACAGGGTAAAGGCTTGGGGTTTTCTTTTAATTTGGGTGTGATGTTCACCGGCTCACCAAAAGTAGATGTTACACCTAACTTCGGTGCTGATGTTGATCTTATTCCAGGTACAAGAGAGCAAATTAACACCAGTATAGAGAAGGAAAAAAACAACCTAGAAAATGATCTAGATTGGTTAAAAATATACCCTGTGATTTCCCTGGGCATATCATACCAGTTTTAACATTGCTGAGTGTAAACTTGGCAAAAACATTAAACTTCATTACAGATTAAGAAGTTAAGCAAAACAATGTGATAAGTTCTGATGATATAAAGGCACAGCCACACCAACTCAGAGAAGGAGAACCAAGTGACAGTGGAATCAAATGTCTCAAGGGGCGCAGTTGTACAAAATGAAGACTTCAGCGAATATGTTGCCCATTTGCAACTTCATATGACTCTACAAGCGCGCAATCTGGTTCCCCCTCTCAAGGAGACACTTTCACTTGAAGATAGCCGAGAGCAACTGCTGCACCAAACCCAAGCCAACTTTGAGAAGCTAATTTCCCGAAAAGGGTGGTAAAAAAAGAGAAATTTTCGGCATTTTTGTTATAAAACAAAAGCAGATATGTTGGGTCAATACGAAAGTTGCGCTCATCAGGTCTGCTTTTTTGGTATCTAGTTACGAGTCTTGCTGTATGATACCTTGATCGGCGTAGCCATAACCGCAGGTAGTAGTTTAAGTGGATAACTGCAACCAAGGATGAAGCCATAACATCGATCACCTTAGTGCGGCAGGTGTCAAAAAAATCACTCTTGGGGAGCAAGAGGCAGGAGTAAAAAGGGGTTAAGATTATTGTAGCACTTCCTCTGAACCAGTAATTTAAGGCTAAATGGCAGATAAAATTAAGATGACTTCATTACTACCTCGAAATCTCAGCGTTGTTATCCGGCCAGCCCAATACCGGGATTTGGACGGAATTGAGCAAATAACTCAAGACTCATTATCAGACTTAACTCCCAAAGAGGCTGAAATTGCCATCAACCAGATGCAATGGTTACGCAGTTGGTATGGATTACTAAAATTTTTGAGTTGGTTTCCTAACCCTCTTAAGTATCGTTTCTGTGCCTACGTAGCAGAACAGGGGCGAGTATTGTTAGGAATGATTCAAGTGTCACCTTTCAACCGTACACGCAGTACATGGCGGATTGATCGGGTAATGCTGGCGAAATCGCTAGAGAAACAAGGAGTAGGCTCACAACTGTTGCGCCATTGCTTTGAGTCGATTTTAGAAGCTCGGACTTGGTTGTTAGAAGTTAATGTTAATGATAAAGACGCTCTAGCACTATATCGGCACAATGGATTTCAGCGCCTGGCAGAAATGACCTACTGGGAAATTGAACCGCAATTACTGGCTGTATTAGCGCAAGCGGAGCCGGACTTACCTAATCTTTTGCCTGTAAGTAATGCTGATGCTCAATTACTCTATCAGTTAGATACAGCATCAATGCCTCCTTTAGTGCGTCAGGTGTTTGACCGGAATACACGGGACTTTAAAACCAGTTTGTTGGGTGCTCTAGCTGATGCTGTGAAGCAGTGGATCACAAAAACAGAAGTGGTGAGTGGCTACGTGTTTGAACCCCAACGCAAAGCGGCCATTGGCTATTTCCAAGTACAACTGAACCGCAAGGGCGAAACTCCTCATGTGGCGACCCTGACCGTTCACCCCGCTTATACCTGGCTATATCCAGAGATGCTTTCCCAATTAGCGCGAATTGTCCAAGATTTCCCGCAGCAAGGTTTACAGTTAGCATCCTCAGACTACCAAGCGGAACGAGAAGAGTATTTAGAACGCATTGGGGCCAAGCGCATAGAACATACCCTGGTGATGTCTCGCTCAGTTTGGCATAAGTTACGGGAGTCGAAATTTGTTTCCTTGGAAGGAATTCAGTGGAGTGGCGTACTACAAGGTTTACAACCGGCGCGTAAACCCATACCAGGTGGGATGTCATGGGTAAGACCAACAAACCAATCACCATCAGACAGTCCAGCGCCAGGCAAATCAGAACCTATAACCTTTAAGTGCGATAATTTGAGTATGGAAGTATTGCCGATTCCTGAATCCAGAGAGCAGCCAAAACAGGAGAACTAGTTTGACACCCCAAGAGCAACCACAACCGTTTATTTCAGCATTGGGATTAGATTTTGGTCGCAAGCGGATTGGTGTAGCAGGGTGCGATGGTACGGGTTTGATTGCTGTGGGACTCACCACCATTGAACGGACATCTTTTGAAAGGGATGTCCAGCAAATCCGCCACATGGTGAATGAGCGTCAGGTACAAGTGCTGGTCATGGGTTTACCTTACTCTATGGATGGGACTTTAGGATTCCAGGCTCGTCATGTGTTGAAATTTGGCAAAAAATTGGCGAAGGCTATGGAGTTACCACTGGAATATGTAGATGAGCGATTAACTTCTTTCCAAGCGGAGCAACTGTTAATAGCTGAAAATATCTCGCCATCACGCCATAAAGGTTTAATTGACCGTAAGGCGGCAGCTTTAATTTTACAACAATGGCTTGACACTAGACGGGGCAACTTCCAGGAAGCCGTGCTAGCCTGAGAGTATTGATACCTTTTACATGATATTCTGAATGGGGTCACTAAGACTGATATCAATTTCTGAAGCTCTTTTCTTGACTGAATTAGTCAATAAATAGTAAAGACATTTGTATATCTACTGCTATTTATAAAGTTTTACACTTCGGCTATGTTTTCCTCTCCATTTCCTGAAGAAAATGATCATGCTCATGCAGGTTCTATCACCCTCACCGATGAGACCGGGCGAACCCTAGAATGTTATGTTGAACATTCCCTGGTGGTTGAGGGACAAGAATATGTTTTGCTCCTCCCTGTGGACTCGCCTATAGAAATTTTTGCTTGGCAAGGTGATGATGATGATGAACAGGCGGTTTTGGTAGATGATGATGCTGTCATTAACCAAATTTTAGGTACTGCTCAGGCTGTTTTGGCTGAACAAAATTTGATCGTCAAGCATACTGCTTATGCTCTGACAGTGTCTGGTGATTTACCAGCAGTGGAAGAGTCGGAGATTTTCACCTTGGAAATTGAAGAAGATGAGGAGTTGGAACCTGAACAATTGCAGCTACTTGCTAGTTTCTATGATCAAGGTCAAGAATACGCAATTTATACCCCTGTAGACCCGCTGCTGTTTTTCGCTCGCATTTCTAGCACTGGAGAACCTCAATTACTTTCCCCAGAGGAATTTAAAAAAATACAACCACTGTTAGAAGAAGAACTTTTTAACGAGGTCGAATAAGCTAAAGTAGATTGATGCTGATGGGGTTGGTAGTAATACTACTCTAGTTAAGTGGCAATGAGGGAAGAATCTCCCACTACCAGTGAGGCTGTAGTGGTGAGAGAATAAAATATTTGTGTTTGAAGTAGTTAGATTTGACTATGACCTGGAATGATCTCTTACAGCCTAATTTAATTATATCCGGTTCTGTGTTGAACCTGACACCCGCAATTATTCAACAATATAGGCTGCAGGGGCTGGTATTGGATGTGGATGAAACCCTAGTACCTTTGAGAGTGGGACTAGCTTCGCCAGAACTACAAGACTGGGTAGAGCAAGTGCGTAGTTCTACACAGTTGTGCTTGGTGAGTAATAATCTGAGTGAATCACGGATCGGTGGAATCGCCCGATCGCTCAATTTGCCCTATTACTTAGGTGCAGCCAAGCCGTCACGACGGAAAATTAGAGCCGCACTCACGGGGATGAATCTCCCTGCGGAACAAGTAGGAATGGTGGGCGATCGCTTGTTTACCGATGTTTTAGCCGGTAATCGTTTGGGAATGTTCACCATTTTAGTAGACCCGATTATTCATCCCGATGTAGCCCTGCGCTCTCATCCTGTGCGGAATTTTGAAGTTTGGTTATCGGAAATCTTGGGAGCTACCATTACCCCTAAAGAAAGAAAAGTTAACAAAACTTGAGAAGTCGTCGCTAAAGTAAATATAAAGAAATACTTAAGAAATCTAGGGAAAATTGGGAAATCGGTGATGATAATAATTGATAATATGGGGTCAGCAAAATAAAGACCCTAGCCCATAATAAATAACAATTAACCCGTAGAGCGTCGGCCTTTATCTATAGAAGGCTCGGCGCTTTACAAATTTTAACGAAAATTATCAATGACCAAGACGATTGTTATCAAAATCGGTACTTCTAGCCTCACTCAACCAGAAACCGGACAGCTAGCGCTGTCCACCATTGCCACTTTAGCAGAAACACTGTGTCATTTGAGACAAGAAGGGCATAGAGTGGTTTTAGTTTCCTCTGGGGCGGTGGGAGTGGGTTGTGCCAGATTGGGTTTAACTGAACGTCCTAAAGCCATGGCTCTCAAACAAGCAGTAGCAGCAGTGGGACAGGGGCGGTTAATGCGGATATATGATGATTTATTTACTACACTATCCCAGCCCATTGCTCAAGTGTTGCTGACTCGTAGCGATTTGGTGCAGCGTAGCCGCTATCTGAATGTCTATAATACCTTTCAGGAACTATTGGGACTGGGTGTAATTCCTGTAGTCAATGAAAATGATACGGTAGCAGTGGAGGAGTTGAAATTTGGCGATAATGACACCCTTTCGGCATTGGTTGCTAGTTTAATAGAAGCAGATTGGTTATTTATCCTCACTGATGTAGACAGGCTATATTCAGCCGACCCGCGTTCAGTACCAGATGCGCAGCCCATATCTTTGGTGAATAACCTCAAAGAACTAGCAGCATTACAAATACAAACCGGATCTCAAGGGTCACAATGGGGTACCGGGGGGATGTTAACTAAAATTTCCGCTGCTAGAATTGCGATCGCGGCGGGAGTGCGAACGGTAATCACTCAAGGAAGATTTCCCCACAATATCGAGAAGATTCTGGCCGGGGAACCCCTGGGAACTCACTTTGAACCACAACCTGAACCAACTTCGGCCCGTAAACGTTGGATAGCTTACGGTCTAGTTCCGGCGGGAAAATTATACTTGGATACAGGGGCGATCGCTGCGATCGCCCAGGGGGGAAAATCCTTATTAGCCGCGGGGATTAAAACAGTAGAAGGAAACTTTGAAGCTCAAGCGGCGGTGCAGTTATGCGACCACCAGGGAACGGAAATCGCCAGAGGTGTTGTGAACTACAGCAGCGAGGAGCTAGACAAGATTCGCGGCTGTCATTCCCGTGAAATTTGCACAATTTTGGGCTATGTAGGTGCTGAAACTGTGATTCATCGGGATAATTTAGTTTTAACTTAGGGGTGCACAAATGGCTGTAGGTGCTATAATAGGAGGTGGTATCTCAGCTTATGGGCGAAATCCCGGCGGGCAATAATTAACCGCCTATAACTGCGCCAAGTCTGACAGATTCACCAAAACTGCATATATTACCGGGAGAGGTGTCCGAGTGGTTGATGGTGACGCACTCGAAATGCGTTTTGGGGCAACTCAACGGGGGTTCGAATCCCCCCCTCTCCGTTTAATTTCCCTGTTGTGGCTACACCCAGGTTAGATAAGGTAGTTGAGCGGCTGTAGCCTGGATTGCCTCAGACTGAGCCACTAACTGACCGCAAGCATCCCATGTACCAGCAATAAAGGTGCTGCGAGTGCCTGGACTCATGGTAACTTTTGTGGTATAATCGCCCAATGATACTTCTAAGGTTTCCAAGTTGACTGTTACAGCAGCTTGTGGGTCGGCGCTGACTAACTCTTGCAGTTTTTTGACTGTAGGAGCATCGGCAGTAACGCAAGGTATGCCCATAGCTACACAGTTACCAAAAAAGATTTCGGCGAAACTTTCCCCTATTAAAGCTTGAATCCCCCATTTAGCGATCGCTTGGGGGGCGTGTTCCCGTGATGAACCACAGCCAAAGTTGCGGTTAACTATTAACACATTTGCCCCTTGATATTGGGGTTGGTCAAAGGGGTGTTCGCCCTTTAATGCTGTGCGGTCATCGATGAATACGCCTTCACCCAAGCCATCAAAGGTAATGGCTTTCAAATAACGGGCGGGGATAATTCTGTCTGTATCTATATCATCCCCTATAAGGATTATAGCGCGACCTGAGATTTTTTTAACTTCACTGACCATAATTTTAAGTTTTTGTCACTAGAGCAGGGGGTTGGGTGGGTGTGTTATAGCAATTCGCGCACGTCTGCAACTTCCCCTTGAATAGCAGCTGTAGCTACCATGGCGGGACTCATAAGTAATGTGCGACCAGAGGACGAACCTTGTCTACCTTTAAAATTGCGGTTGGAAGAGGAGGCGCTGATTTGTCTACCTTGGAGTTTATCAGGGTTCATCGCTAGGCACATAGAACATCCGGGTTCACGCCATTCAAATCCAGCTTGTGCAAAGATGTGATGCAGTCCTTCGGCTTCCGCTTGTTGTTTCACCCGTTCTGAACCGGGAACCACAAAGGCCTTAACTCCCTGCGCAACGTGGCGACCTTGGGCAATTTTAGCAGCTTCGCGCAGGTCACTAATTCTGCCGTTGGTGCAACTACCAATAAAACAGACATCAATTTTAGTCCCTTTGATGGGTTGACCAGGGAACAAATCCATGTATTTGTAAGCCTCTTCGGCTACAAAGCGGTCTTCTTCTGGTAGTTCTTCTGCTTTGGGTATCAGTTCATTGACCCCGATACCTTGGCCGGGGGTAATTCCCCAGGTGACTGTGGGAGCAATATCCGCGGCGTTGAAAACTACTACATCATCATATTCTGCATCAGCATCACTCTTGATAGACTCCCACCAAGCCACAGCTTCCTCCCATTGTGCACCTGTGGGGGCGAAGTCTCTACCCTTTAAGTAATCATAGGTGACTTGGTCGGGGTTGACATAACCGCATCTCGCACCGCCTTCAATGGCCATGTTACAAACGGTCATCCGTTCTTCCATGTTCATTTGTGCAAAGGTTGTACCCGCATATTCATAGGCGTAACCTACACCACCTTTTACACCCAGTTGGCGAATAATGTGGAGGATGACATCTTTGGCGTAAACACCGGGGTTTAAAGTGCCATTGACTTCGATTTTGCGTACTTTCAATTTTGATAAAGCCAGAGTTTGGGAAGCTAAAACATCCCTAACTTGGCTTGTACCAATACCAAAGGCGATCGCACCAAATGCACCATGGCTAGATGTGTGACTATCCCCACAAGCGATAGTCATTCCTGGTTGGGTCAGTCCTTGTTCTGGGGCGATGACGTGGACTATACCTTGATTACCAGAACCAATGTTATGAAAGGTGATATTATTTTCTTGGCAATTTTGTTCTAAAGCCTGAATCATATCTTCTGCCAAGCCATCGATAAATGGCCGGGACTGGTTATCGGTAGGTACGATGTGGTCTACTGTGGCTATGGTTCTTTGTGGAAACAATACCTTTAGTCCCCTCTCCCGCAACATAGCAAAGGCTTGGGGACTAGTGACCTCATGAATTAAGTGAAGCCCGATAAATAATTGTGTCAGCCCTGAGGGAAGTGTTCCAACGGTGTGTAAGTTCCAAACTTTATCAAACAGGGTGCCTTTGCTCATAAAAATCGTTATTGAACCAGTCAGATTTACTATAGTATCAAAAAACTGTCCCCCTGTGACATTTGGCTGCCTCAGTGAAAAGATGTGTAATTAATAACAGTCAATTTTTATTGCTTCCCTAACTAGATTTTCCAGTTCGGAATCAAGAAGAATATTCTGGCAATATTTGAGGGATTTCGCGATTTTATCAGGGCTAAAACCCAGTTATAAAATTTCAATCTGTTAGTTATGAAAACAAATGGTTACTATTAGAAATAAATGGTTAATTCCTGGGGTTGCAAGTTATGAGTTTGATTTTAGTTATTGAAGATGAGGAGCAAATTCGTTTAAATATCTCAGAAATTCTGCTATTAGCAGATTTCTCCGTCGTCAGTGCTGCTGATGGTTCAGAAGGCTTGCATTTAGCGAGGGTTAAATCTCCTGATTTAATTCTTTGTGATATTATGCTCCCTGGTATGGACGGTTTTCAGGTGTTAAAAAAACTGCGGAATTATCCTAATACAGCTAATATTCCCTTAATTTTTATCACTGCTAAAGCCGAGCGTGAGGATTTGCGCCAAGGGATGAATTTAGGCGCAGATGACTACATTACTAAACCTTTTGAACCAGGGGAAATATTACAAGCAGTTAAAGCACGGTTAAAAAGACAAGCATTATCTACACAGCAGCATCTGGATAGTCACCACAAAATCGAACAACTGCAACAGGAAATTAAAGAAAATGATACAAATTTACAAGTTTCTCGACAACTATCGGATATTAGAGGTAATTTGTTAGAAAAATTATCCCAGGAATTACGCGATCCTCTGTCTAATATCAACATCGCCCTACATATGCTTGGCCATTCTCAGACTGAGGAAAAGCGTCAGCAATATTTGGGAATCATCCAAGAAGAATATGCGCGGGAGGTGAAAATCTTGAATGAAGTTGATGACCTGCGAGAGTTACTGACGGCGGAAAATACTAAGTTACTCCAACAGTTTAATTTGCTGGATTCATGATTATTTTGGCGGCGTTTTTTCTCTCAAGAGAGAATTTTAGCTGTTGAGGGTTAATTGCTAGGCGATCGCATCCCGATATAAGATAGTAAAGGCGTGAGATTTCACGCCTTTAGATACACTTACTATAAAAATGGGTAGTACTGGACTCGAACCAGTGACATCCTGCTTGTAAGGCAGGCGCTCTACCAACTGAGCTAACCACCCGTTTGCTCTCACAATTAAACAATATAGCAAAAGAATTTTGATTGCGCAACCCCTTGGGAAAATATTTTTTTTGACGTACAATAATAACTCGGTAATCCTGTGTAGAAAGGCGATCAGTTGCAATATGCCCTCTGCTAGAACCCATGATCGCATTACCTTATATAGTCTACCGTTGATCGCCGGTGTTACTCTATGGCAAACCCGCAGCAGTAATTTAACCCTGTTGGTTGCGAGTGGGTTTATGTTTAGCGGTCTGATGTTTGGCCCGGATTTAGATATTTACTCGCGTCAGTTTCAACGCTGGGGCTTTTTACGCTGTATTTGGCTACCTTATCAAAAAAACCTGCGTCACCGCTCTATGTTATCTCACGGGCCAATTATTGGCACAACCCTGAGGGTAATTTATCTGGGCTGTTTGCTGTGGTTTGTCGCTGTGGTAATTCTGGTGATGGGGGAAATGCTGGGAATTGTCACTCTGACTTGGCGGGATTTAGGTGTAACTGTGGGGCGATCGCTCATGGTTTACACTACGGAATATTTAGCTTTATTTTTGGGGTTGGAGTTGGGCGCTATGAGTCATTCTCTGAGCGATTGGGGTGGTTCGGCTTATAAGCGTTTGCAAAAGCAGGGGGTGCGGGGTTTACTCTCTCCTAGGAGGAGAAGAAGGTGATTTTTTAACGCAAAGGTACGCAGAGGTTTTTATGGATGGGTGTTTGGCGGCTTTACAGGAGTTGATTTCGGTGGTAGCTCGGTTGCGATCGCCTGATGGGGGTTGTCCTTGGGATTTGGCGCAAACTCCCCAAAGTCTGATTCCTTATGTGATTGAGGAAGCTTATGAGGTGGTTGATGCAATTCAATGGGGTGATGATGCAGCTATGGCCGAAGAGTTGGGGGATTTATTATTACAGGTGGTTCTCCAAGCCCAAATTGCTGGGGAGTCGGGAAGGTTTGATTTGGAGGGGGTTGCTAGGGGGATTTCGCAAAAGTTGATCCGTCGTCATCCCCATGTGTTTGGTGATGTGTCCGTTGCGGGTGTAGAAGAGGTGAGGGAAAATTGGGAGGCGATTAAGGCCAGGGAAAAGGGGGAGGTTTCTGTTAAGCATCAGTTGAGTGACCAGCTGGGTCGTTATGGTCGCACTCTTCCGCCGTTAATGGGGGCGATGAAAATTTCCCAAAAGGCGGCCCAGGTGGGTTTTGAGTGGGAAAGTATTGACGGGGTTTGGGCGAAGTTTTATGAGGAGTTGGGGGAGTTCCAAGAGGCTTTGGTGGGGGAAACTCCAGCACGTCAACAAGCAGAATTGGGTGATTTACTGTTTGCAGTTATCCAGCTGGCTCGGTGGTACAATCTTGACCCTAGCGCTGCTTTACAAGGAACTAATCAACGTTTTGTACACAGGTTACAAAAAATGGAGGCGGTGCTTGATCGCCCCCTGTCTGATTACTCTTTAGATGAGTTAGAATCTTTATGGCAGCAGGCTAAGGCCCAAATTGCTCGGGAGCAAGGTTTATAGTTTCATGGTGACTGTCTTCACCTCGGTGTATTGTTGCAGTCC
Source organism: Anabaenopsis sp. FSS-46 (assembly GCF_029891665.1). NCBI lineage: Bacteria > Bacillati > Cyanobacteriota > Cyanophyceae > Nostocales > Nodulariaceae > Anabaenopsis > Anabaenopsis sp. FSS-46. The sequence continues at coordinate 32,774 of NZ_JANQDG010000081.1, forward strand.
ATATTCTCCCAGTTCTCTACCCATCCCTGACTGTTTGAACCCGCCAAAGGGTGCTGCTGCGTCAAATACATCGTAACAATTTACCCAAACCGTACCCGCTCGCACATTGTTGGCGATCGCATGGGCTTTGGTGATGTCCTGTGTCCAGACTGCTGCAGCTAGTCCGTAGATGGTATTATTCGCCCGGTTAATTACTTCCTCGATGTCTCTAAATTTGATGATGCTCATCACTGGGCCAAAGATTTCTTTTTGAGCGATCTGCATATCATCCCGGACATCAGCAAAAACTGTGGGTGTAATAAAGAATCCTTTTTCGCCGATTTGAGTCCCTCCACACAGCAGCTTGGCCCCTTCCCTATTCCCTGCTTTGATATAACCCATGACTCTATCAAATTGCTCTTTGTCTACTTGGGGTCCTTGTTGGGTGTGGGGGTCAAAGGGGTTACCCACTACCCGCTTTTTCGCTGCTTCTACACTTTTGGTAACAAACTCGTCGTAACATTTCTCTTCTACAAATAACCGGGAACCGGCGCAGCAACACTGACCTTGATTAAAAAATATACCTTCATGGGAACCGGCGATCGCTGCTTCTAAGTCTGCATCGGCAAACACTATATTAGGACTTTTACCCCCCAATTCTAAGGTTACTCGCTTCAGGTTGCTTTGTGCCGCAGCAGCCATAATTAAATGTCCTACTTCTGTAGAACCGGTAAAGGCTACTTTGTCAATATCCATATGTCTGGCGATCGCCGCTCCCGCTGTGTGACCGTATCCTGATAATAGATTCACTACCCCAGGGGGAAACCCAGCAGCTATAATTAACTCACCCACCCGCAATGCAGATAAAGGTGTTTGTTCCGCGCTTTTCATGACTACGGTGTTACCCATAGCTAAAGCTGGGGCTAATTTCCAAGCTTGCATTAATAGGGGAAAGTTCCAGGGAATAATTTGACCTACTACCCCTACTGGTTCATGGCGTGTGTAACAGAAATAAGGGCCATTAATGGGGATGGTTTTACCTTGCACTTTGTCTGCCCAGCCCCCATAATAGCGGTAACAGGCAATGACTAACTCTATGTCCCCTAGGGAATCATGTAAAGGCTTACCATTGTCTAAGGTTTCTAGCCGCGCTAATTCCTCTGTATTTTCCTCAATTAAATTTGCTAATTTATACAGTAATTCACCGCGGCGGGTAGGGGACATCCCCCGCCATTCCCGACTATTAAAAGCATTGCGGGCTGCTTGTACGGCGCGGTCTACGTCTGCTTTGTCTGCTTCTGCTACCTCACTGATCACCTCCCCTGTACTGGGGTTGATGGTAGCAAAGCGGCGACCGTTGATACTTTCTACCCACTGGTTATTAATCAGCAGTTGGGTAGGTCCGATTTTTACCTGTTGCTCTGGTACTGTGGCTATAACCATGAGGTTCTCCTGGAAAAATCAAGGTTTTACTTAAATAATTACTTGCTATGAAGGGAGGGATACTTGATTAAGGTTATTCTAGCACGGGGAATTTTATCCCCGATGGGGTGTTGTTTGGTTGCTTCAACGCCCATAAAACCATTTGCCAGCTATTAGCTGAAACAGCATAAACTATTAGAGGATGAAATTGGGGCGGACTTAGAGGTTTTAGAGGAACTGCTGGGATGATTGACCATGACCGTTTATTTAAAGAATTAATTTCTACCTTCTTTGTGGAATTCTTAGAGTTATTTCTCCCCCAAGTAGTCAGAGAAATTGACCGAGAATCTATTCAGTTTTTACCCCAGGAAGTCTTTAATGATGTCACTTCGGGTGATAAAAAAGAAATTGACTTATTGGCGCAGGTGCGATACCAGCAGCAAGAAACTTATTTTTTAATTCACGTTGAAAATCAATCATACAGTCAGTCAGATTTTGCCAAGCGGATGTTTAAATATTTCGCCCGCTTACATGAAAAATATGATTTACCCATTTATCCGGTGGTGATTTTTTCCTTTGATGAACCC
>NZ_JANQDG010000082.1:0-31120 GCF_029891665.1 Anabaenopsis sp. FSS-46
GCATGGGAGCGGTTATCCCTTAGTAGACTTGCACGCCTTAGCCAGACGCGATATTTCTCTTAAGATTTACAAGAAAGACTACCGCTATCATTGCTTGGTTTTCGCGTTGGCAATAGTCTTAATTCAATACTTGATATCGTAAGATTATATATCAAGTGGGCGATTTTCTTAACTCACTTATGTCAATACTTGTCAACATAAGTATATTTTTGTCTATAAAATATTCAGCTTAGGACTAGCTCTAGAAAACTCCCATCCCCAAGGACACACTTAGGTTCTGTACCTAAGATAACATCTCAAATACTCAAAAAAACCATTTACCCCAAAGCCACTAAATCCCTACTTTTCTAAAGGTTATTATCAGGGATAACTGCCCTTATCCAAACATCCAAACATATTTATATGCTATCTTCCCCCCTCAAATACGCTTATTACCCCGGCTGTGTAGCCCAAGGCGCTTGCGGAGAGCTTCACTTATCCACTCAAGCTTTAACCCAAGCATTGGGTATTGAACTGATTTCAGTCAAAAAAGCCGCTTGCTGCGGTTCCGGCACATTTAAAGAAGATTCCCAATTACTCGAAGATACTGTCAACGCCCGCAATATAGCTTTAGCTGAGGAGTTAAATCTACCCTTACTTACCCATTGCAGCACTTGTCAGGGGGTTATCGGTCATGTGAACGAAAACCTCAAGCAATGCCAAACAGACAACCCCAGTTACCTACAACAAGTCAATGGCCTACTAAATAAACAAGGCTGTTTACCTTATCGCGGTAGTACCCAAGTTAAACATATTCTCTATGCCCTCATTACAGATTATGGTTTAGAGGCAATTAGTCAACGAGTCACTCATAAGTTAACCGGATTAAACTGTGCTGCTTTTTATGGCTGTTATCTCCTGCGCGCCCAAAAACATATGCCCTATGATGACCCATTCCGCCCCGAAGGTATGGAAAATTTATTTCGGGCGGTAGGCGCAACACCCATTTATTACCGTGGTCGTACCCAATGCTGTGGCTGGCCTCTTGCTAGCTACGCCACCACCGAGTCTTTTAAGATGGCGGGGATGCACATTCAAGAAGCCCTAGAAAATGGGGCTGATTGTATAGTCACTCCTTGTCCTTTGTGTCATCTGAATTTAGATTCCCGTCAGCCAGAGGTGGAAAAGGTCATTAACAAACGATTAGGTTTACCCGTCCTGCACTTACCTCAGTTGATTGCTTTGGCTTTAGGGGTTAGCCCCAAGGAACTAGGTTTAGATCGTCACATCGTTTCTACAAAGCCAGTGTTAGAAAAATTGGGGATTAGTTAGTTACTTTTTTCCCATCTGCCGTTGTAATTGCTTGAAGGATTGATACATTTCTGGTAAGCGATTGTATATGGCAGATACTTTCAGATACAGTTTGTGGGGAACTGCTGGCATCCCGGAAACTATTTCCCCCGGTGCCACATCATGATGAATGCCGGATTTAGCAGATGCCATCGCCCCATCACCAATTTTTACTTGATTCGACACTCCTGACTGTCCGGCTAAGATCACGCGATTCCCCACTTTCACCCCTCCGGCTAGTCCAGATTGCCCGGCAATAGCACAATTTGACCCAATCTTGCAACCGTGTCCTATTTGTACTAAATTATCAATTACTGTCCGGCTTCCTATCCGTGTTTCTCCCACAGCCGGGCGATCAATGGCACTATTACAGCCAACTTCTACCCCATCTTCCAACACAGTATAACCTGACTGTTCCATTTTTAACCAACCAGTGGGGGTAGGTACAAAGCCAAAGCCTTCCGCACCAATCACAGCCCCACTGTGAATTACGCAATCAGCACCGATGCGGGTACGTTCATGGATGGTACAGTTAGCGTGTAAGATGGTGCGCTCGCCGATTTTGGCATCGGGATAAATTACCACATTGGGATGAATAATCGCACCATGACCAATTTCCACATCCTGCTGAATCACCGCATGGGGACCAATATAAACATCATTACCCACTTTGGCTGTGGGATGAATCACCGCAGTGGGGTGAACTTCTGGCTGGGGACGGTATGGTTGATAAAAAAGTGCGATCGCTTGGGCAAACAACAGGCGGGGTTCTGGCGTAGCTATCCAGGCGATACCCCGCTCTTCTGCTTGGGACTGTAGTGTTTTATCCCGGGGTAAGATTAAAGCGCTAGCGTGGGTCTGGCTGACAAGAGCAGCGAATCTTGCCCCTTCTATATAACTCAGATGACCAAGTTTAGCTTCATCCACAGCAGCTACACCTGTAATTTCTGGATTTTGAACGGGAGCAATGCTGAGGCTGTTATCTGTAGCCAACTCACCCATTCTATCAACAATTTCGCTGAATTTCATTTTTAGGTGTGTTCAAATCTAAAAACATTGAAGCATAGAGAAGGACATTTGTGTACACGGAAACTTCAGCTATAACTGATTATTCGGGAGCAAAACTTATGTTACTTAATTTTATATATACTTGCAATCTATTCTCAACTACTTTAAACTCAGTTGAGAATAAATATCAGATAGGTAATGAGTAAATCAACTTCCTCACCAAACAGAGGATTTTTACACTCCCTAACTTTGCCCCTTGGGGGTTTAGTTTTAGCAGTAGTGATTCTCCTAATATGCCTAATTTTCAGCGTCACTCTCGGTGCTGCAGATATACCTTGGACTACAGTTTATAGAGCATTGACAGACTTTGATGGTTCTCAAAACCATTTAATTATACGTACAGTCAGACTACCGCGATCGCTCCTAGCCGTGATGGTAGGTGCTGCAATTGCCGTATCTGGTGCCCTAATGCAAGGTATAACACGTAACCCATTAGCCGACCCGGGCATCTTAGGAATTAATGCCGGCGCATCCTTCGCTGTTGTAATTGCTATCTTTATTTTTGGTAGTTCTGCACCGACTGCTTATGTTTGGTATGCCTTTGCTGGTGCGGGAATTACGGCTATCAGTGTTTATTTTTTAGCTTCTTTTGGGCGCAGTGGTATCACTCCTCTCAATCTCACCATGGCTGGTGCAGCTATGAGCAACTTACTTGCCGCACTGATTACTACCATCTTAATTGTCAGCCAACGCACATTAGAAGAAATTCGCTTTTGGTTAGCCGGTTCCCTAGCAGGTGCTGATGCCAATATCATTACTCAAGTGTTGACTTACATTTGCATGGGCTTAATCTTGGCGTTCCTCCTAGGAAAACAAATCACAGTTCTCAGCCTAGGAGAAGATATCGCCCAAGGATTAGGTCAACAAACCTTATGGATAAAAATTGCTGCTGGCGTTAGTGTTTTTCTGCTCCAAGGTAGTGCAGTAGCAGTTACAGGTGGTATTGGATTTATTGGTTTAATCGTTCCCCATATAGTGCGCTTGTTAATTGGGGTAGATTACCGATGGATTCTACCATATAGCGCTTTGCTTGGTTCAATCCTACTTTTAAGTTCAGATATTTTTGCCAGATTGGTAATTCAACCACAAGAACTACCCGTGGGAATTATGACAGCTTTAGTGGGTGCGCCATTCTTCATTTATTTAGCGAAAAATCAAATTAAAAAATGAGCAATAATAGCTTAATTTTTCGTTCCAAAATATTTCCTATTTCTTTGCGCCTGAAAAAACGTGTTCCCATTGTTTTACTCATCCTGATAATCATCACTTTGGTAACGATGGTAATTAGCACCTCCATTGGCGAATATCCCACACCACCTCTAGTTGTAATTCAAACAATTTTGGGGATAAACACGGGAAATCCTGAATATGGTTTTGTGATTAACACCCTAAGACTACCAAGAACTTTAACGGCTGGACTTGTGGGGACAGCCTTAGGAATATCTGGGACAATTATGCAAGGCATCACCAGAAATGCTTTAGCAGACCCTGGTATTATTGGGATTAATACTGGTGCTGGTTTAGCGGCTGTGTCTTTAATTGTGCTGTTTCCCAACTTACCGGCCGGAATTTTGCCTTTAGCTGCCTTTAGCGGTGCTTTAGCTGCTTCTGTGGTGATTTATCTACTGGCTTGGGATAGGGGTACTCATCCCATTCGCCTAATTTTAATTGGCGTGGGAATTTCTGCTGTCACTGGTGCTTTGACTAGCCTATTGCTGACATTTGGAGAAATTTACAATGTGAGTCAAGCTTTAGTTTGGCTAGCTGGTAGTGTTTATGGACGCAGTTGGGAACAGGTATTAGCTATATTACCTTGGTTGATAATATTTATTCCTTTAGCTTTATGTAGTGCACCACAATTAAATGCTTTAGCTTTAGGGGATGAAATAGCAAAAGGTTTAGGTAGTAGAGTAGAGTGGCAACGCAGTTTTTTAATATTAATTAGTGCTGCACTTTCTGGCGCAGCGGTAGCCACTGCTGGAACCATTAGTTTTGTGGGATTAATTGCTCCCCACATCGCCCGACAGTTAGTAGGTAGTAATCATGAAGGTTTAATTCCTGTATCTGCCGCCTGGGGAGCCATGATTGTAGTTATCGCTGATTTATTGGGGAGAATTATATTTGCACCCGTAGAACTTCCCTGTGGCGTTGTCACTGCTGTAATTGGTGCTCCTTACTTTATTTATTTATTAATGAGCCGGAAAAAATGATATTACCAACTCAGATAATTCATCCCCTATCAGCTAAGAATTTAACTCTAGGTTATGATGGGGTAACCATTATAAAAAATTTAGATCTGACTATACCCAAAGGAAAAATTACCGCATTAGTGGGTGCTAATGGTTGCGGTAAATCTACACTACTGCGGGGGTTAGCAAGGTTACTGAAACCGCAGAAAGGCACAGTTTATTTAGATACAGCAGATTTGTTTAAGTTATCAACAAAAGATGTTGCTAAAAAATTAGGTATTTTGGTTCAATCTCCCCTAGCTCCCGAAGGTTTAACCGTCAGAGACTTAGTAGCTTTCGGACGCTTTCCCTATCAAAATTTGATGCAACAATGGACAAAAGAAGATGAACATTTTGTAGAAATAGCATTAGAAACAACGAGAATGAAAGAACTGGCTGAACGGGAGTTAGATACCCTCTCTGGTGGACAGCGACAGCGTGCTTGGATTGCTATGGCACTAGCTCAGAATACGGATATTTTACTATTAGATGAACCCACAACTTTCTTAGACTTAGCACACCAAATTGAAGTTTTAGATTTGCTATGGGAATTAAACCAAAATCAGCAAAGAACTTTGGTTATGGTACTGCATGATTTAAACCAAGCTTGTCGTTATGCAGATTATTTAGTAGCGGTGAAGCAAGGTAGAGTTTATACTCATGGTACACCCGAAGAAGTGATGACTAAAACTACTGTTCAAGAAGTATTCGGGCTAGGTTCCCAGATTATTACAGACCCAGTAACTGGTACACCAATGTGTATCCCCATTAGTAGGATACGGTGTTCTTAAACAATTAAAAATCAGAAATTCGCCAATAAATTTTAGGTTGCAACTTCATCATCAATTGACATTTGTAGACTTAAGCATTTTACCTCTCAGAGAAAAGTATGTCCAACATAATTTCGCAAACAGACTATAACATAACTTGGCAACAGATTAACGAAAACACTCAATATCCAGATGAATCTCATACTGGAGATTTTATCAATTACTGCCCGGAAAACTTGGGTAAAGGATACCATCGTCAGATTCAATTACGAGGAATACGTCTGCTAATTATTGATGAACAATTTGATGATGATTTGTATATTGAATCTGAAGATATTCAACCGAGTGAATACGATAAGATAGAATTTGGATTTAATTTGTCAGGCTCATACTCCCAAAACGAATGTGGGCAAAGTTTTTTAGACTGGAGGAATCAAGATCAAATGGATGGAAGAGAAAGTTTTGTAATTTTTGGTAACAAGCGGCGACTAAAAGTAGATATTCACTTAAAAAGTCCAGATTTGCTGAAAGATTTTATTATTGATCATCGCCAAAAGGTACCAAATATTTTAACAGACTTCCTCGAAAATAATAGTAAAGAAGATTTTTTTGACAGCAATATAATCACTCCAGAGATGTATCTGCCATTAGAGCAGATTATCAACTGTCCTTTCCAGGGAATAATTAAATGTATATACTTAGAAAGTAAATGTTTAGAATTAATTGCACTGAAATTGGAACAATTGGCACAGAACCATGAAAAGCCAGCTAAAAAACTCCTACTTAAAAAGGATGACATTGAAAGAATTCATGCAGCTAAAATAATCCTCATCAGAGATATTAATCATCCTCCCACATTAATTCAATTAGCAAGACAAGTAGGATTAAACGATTACAAACTGAAAATTGGTTTTCATCAAGTATTTGGCACAACAGTATTTGGTTATTTACATGAACAGCGAATGGAATTATCAAGTCAACTGCTCATAGAAAAAAGAATGAGTATCAAAGAAATAGCACGTACTGTTGGTTATGCAAACCAAGGTAGCTTTGCAGCTGCATTTCGTAAACGATTTGGAGTTAACCCAAAATACTATCGCCTGGAAAAACCAGCAGCCAGCATTAACCCTGCGCCCTTCCTGCGCCCTTCTTGCACCCCTCCTTCAACCTCTGCGAACCTTTGCGTAAACCTTCGCGCCCCTGTTTAAAAATCCAATTGTCAAAAAAATCCGTCTACGGGCCAAAAAAATCCGTCTTGCAGCTGAACAGGTATTTTAAATTACAAAGGAATTATTGTACTCTCCTTAAAATAGATTCTTAATTGGTATGAGAGGATATGTCAACAAGGCTGCAATTATTTACAGTAGTTTGTTTAACCAGTGTAGTACTTACCGTTAAACCTGTATTGGCAATTCCGTCTGTAAGTGAGGTGGAACTACTTACAAATAAGGTGAAAGAATTAGTATCACAAACTTCAACAGGGCAATCTGTAATTATTATCAATGGAGTAGAAGTAAATCCCACGGAAAAAGGTATAGAGGTAATTTTAAAGACAAATCAAGCCGAAGAACTGCAAATCACAAATAGTAGCAATAATAAGAATGACTTGATTATAGATATTCCTAATAGTCAATTGCGTTTACCTAGTGGTGATGGCTTTACATCCTTAAAACCAGTTGAGGGTATTACACAGATAACAGTTACTAGTCTAGATGTTAACACTATTCGGTTAACAGTTACGGGTGCGACAGGATTGCCAAATGTCGAATTATTTGACACTGTTGAAGGGTTAATTTTTGCCCTCACACCAGTTGGAACTTCCGCACAACAAGAGCCAGAACAGCGTTCAGATGAAACTCAAGAATCTATAGAATTGGTGGTGACAGCAACACGCACGGAAGAAGATGTGCAGAATGTCGCACGCTCTGTAACTGTGATTACACGGGAAGAAATTGAACAGCAAGCCCAGTTGAGCACAAATTTAGCTGATATTTTGGGAAAAACAGTTCCTGGCTTTGGTTCCCCTACTAATCGGAGTAATACATTTGGGCAAAGTTTACGCGGTCGTAATATTTCGGTCTTAATTGACGGTGTTCCCCAAAATGCTAATTTGCAATCAATTCCGGCTCAACTGACAACCATTGACCCCAGTGCGATTGAACGCATTGAAGTTGTTCGCGGTCCGAATGCAATCTATGGTGGTCAAGCTACTGGTGGTGTAGTCAATATTATTACTAAGAGGCCAAGCGGTCAAAGATTAACTTCTACAACCAATATTGGTTTAGATACTTCTTTGACTAATTCCGCAGATAGTTTTGGCTATGATTTGTCGCATCAAATATCTGGGACAGAGGGCAAATTTGACTATACTGTCGGGTTTTCTCTGGTGACCACTGGGGGGTTTTTTGATGCTGAAGGCGATCGCATTGCTAATTTTGCAGGTGATGAAGATAGCACCAAAATCAATGCTTTGGCTAAGGTAGGAGTAGAATTAACGCCCGATCAACGTCTGCAATTTAGTTTTAATCATTTCGACCAGTGGCAAAATACTAACTTTATTTCTGATGAAGCTATTGATGAAATTCCCGGAATTCAAAAATCTCGCGCTCTGAGAATACCGGAGGGGACTACTGTAATTGGCGCTAGTGATGGGGCCTTTATCAACAATACTTTACTAAGTTTAAATTACAGTAATGATAGTATTTTAGCTAGTAAGGTTCAGGCTCAAGCTTACTATCGTAATTATGGTTTTGGTGGAGGAATTCCCGATGATAACCGTGATGGTAGGTTGAGAGCAATCACCAAATCAGAAGGCGATATAGAACAGTTGGGTGGAAGATTGCAGGTGGACACACCTTTTAATTCTCAAAGCACAGTGAGTTTACTTTGGGGGGTTGATTATCAAAAAGAACGCAGTTCTCAAAGATTTAATATTTTCGACCCTGATGAATTTGATACTTCCGGGGGTCGAGTTTTTCGCAAGATTGACGAGCGTGTTTTTGTCCCAGAGTATGATTTTAGAGAACTGGGTATATTTGGTCAGTTGCAATGGGATGTTACTGATAATTTGTTGTTAAGTGGTGGCTTGCGCTATGTGAATATTGGTGTGACTTTAGACGATTATATCACAGCAGAAAATCCCCGTCGGCAGATTCAAGGAGGCGATCGCAGTTTTGATTCCACAGTGTTTAATGGTGGTATTGTCTACAAACTTACGCCGTCAGTTAGTGTTTTTAGTAACTTTGCTCAGGGGTTCTCAGTTCCAGATTTAGGTCGTGTTTTCCGCCGACCTCCTGGAGGTGTGGTGAATGTTTTAAACTCTTTGCAACTAACAGAACCACAGAAAGTAGATAACTATGAAATTGGTATTCGTAGTAATTGGGATAATCTCCAGGTGTCACTTTCTGGTTTCTACAACTATTCTGAGTTAGGTTCAGCTTTTAGTTTTAATCCTAATAGTGAGTTCCTGGAAACTATTCGCGCTCCTCAAAAAATTTACGGGATAGAAGCAGCTGTGGATGTCCAACCATCTCAAGGTTGGAGTTTGGGAGGTACAGCTACTTGGATAGAAGGTGTAAATGATGAGAATAATGATGGTAATTTCCTTGCACTCAACAGTATTACTGTTCCACCATTAAAACTCACAGCCTACGTAGAAAACCAAACCCTCCCCAGTTGGCGCAACCGACTGCAATTATTGTACTCAGGCGATCGCGATCGCGCTTTTCAAGATGAGGTAGAGGATGCCAAAATTAACAGCTTTATCACAGTTGACTATATCAGCAGTATCAAACTAGGTCAAGGTGAACTAAAACTTGGTATTCAAAACTTATTCAATAACCAATATTTCCCAGTTTATTCACAATACTTTGCCCCATTTTTCGATAGTGCAAATTATGCCGGAAAAGGTATAACTCTCAGTGTAGGCTATCAAATTGTTTGGTAAATAATCAGCATAAATTATTTTTTTAGGGTGGTTTTTTCCTCACCCTTTATATCAATTTCAACAATCCAAAATTAATTATACTGATGAAATTATTTTCTGTTCATAAATTAAAATTCATCTTAGGTATTGCCACAAGTTTCATTATCATAGGTTGTGGACTGAATAGCACACAAAATTTAAACCTTAACTCGGTCGATGTCACCCCGGTGAGGGTAGTCAGTCATGCTATGGGTGAAACCAAAGTACCTTTACACCCGCAACGAGTAATTGTGCTAGGTGGGTTAGATAACATTTTAGCTTTAGGAATCAAACCGATAGCCGCGACAACCTTGGGCGACAACAATTTTCTCAAATATCTAGATCATTTAACCGACGGAATTGAGAAAATTGGTACTAACGGTCAACCAAATTTAGAAAAGATTTTATATTTAAAACCCGATTTAATTTTAGGGTTAAATTGGGATGCTGATTTATATGAAAATTTATCCCAAATTGCACCAACAGTTTTAGCAGAAGGTGATACTGATTGGAAACAGTGGTTAAGAAAATTTGCGGAAGCAGTTGGTGAAACAGAACATGCAGAAAATTTGCTGCAAGAGTATGACCAAAGAATCAAAGATTTACGGGTAACCATGGGTGATAATCTTACTAAAACTCAAGTATCTCTGGTGAATTTTTGGGCAAATTCTGCTCGTATTTATATGAATCGCTCATTTAGTGGTTCAATTATTAAGGAAATAGGTTTTTCTCGTCCTGTGTATCAAGACAAAGATAAAACTCAAGAAAATGTTTCATTAGAATTAATTCCCCAAATGGCTGGTGATGCTATTTTTCTGATCCTAGGAGGACACAATGAATCAAAGCTGCAACAATTTATCAATCATCCTTTGTGGTCGGACTTACCAGCAGTACAGGAAAACCGGATTTATCCAGTACGAAATGATGTATGGATTGCTGCATGGGGAATTATTGGAGCAAATCAAGTTTTAGATGATATATTCAGATATTTAATAGGGGAAACATCTTGAAAAATTATGAATGCGAACTTTTACCGATTTATTGATTCTGTGATGATTTTACCAAGGGGAATCAATAGTTAAGCTTAAAACCTTTGTTCATGTAATCTACATTACTCTGAAATCAGTCTCCAAAATCTGGTTTGCTGATAGGTAAAATTTTATGAAAATTGGACTCCGACAATACTGTAATTTACTTGTAGATTATCTCCAACCACAAAAATGGCGAGTTGCTAAGTTTGCGATCGCTCTTTTGTCCAGCATAGGACTACAATTAGTTAACCCCCAAATTCTGCGATATTTCATTGATACAGCCGTAACTGGAGGTTCAGGACAAAATTTGCTCTTAGCCGCTTTACTATTTATAACTGTAGCTTTAATCACCCAACTAATTAGCATTGCAGCTACCTATTACGGCGAAAACGTCGCTTGGGGAGCTACCAACGCCTTACGCGCTGATTTAGTTGAGCATTGTTTGCAATTGGATTTATCCTTTCATAAATACTCTACACCCGGTGAATTACTAGAAAAGGTAGATGGTGATGTTCACACCCTGTCACAATTCTTTTCTAAATTTACTGTTTACATCTTAGGCAATTTACTACTCATGTCCGGTGTAATTGTAGTCCTCTTTGCCGAAGATTGGCGAGCTGGTTTGGCGATCGCATTTTTTAGCCTCACAGCATTATTTACTTTAATTCGTCTGCGTTCTATAGCTGTTCCCCATTGGGCGAATTATCGCCAAATCAGTGCTGATTTCTTTGGTTTTGTCGGTGAACAACTCGCCGGTATGGAAGACATCCGCGCCAATGGAGCGAAAAATTATGTCATGCACCGCTTCCACAAAATTTTACAACTGTGGTTACCAGTATTTCATAAAGCCCGCTTTGCCAGTACCATTCTTTGGGGTACAACTAACGGGATTTTTACATTAGGGACAGCGATCGCCTTAAGCGTCGGTGCTTACCTTTGGAGTAAAAACATTATCACAATTGGTACAGTATATATACTATATTATTACACCAACTTACTCAGCGAACCCATTGAACAAATCCGCAACCAATTTGAAAACCTGCAACAAGCAGAAGCCAGTATTTACCGCATTCAAAATTTACTTCAAGTAAAATCAAAAATTAGTGTAGGTGGAGAACAACAACTTCCTCACCGCGCACTTTCAGTGACTTTTAACAACGTCTCATTTAGCTATAATGACCACGAATCTGATATTAGAAATTTAGTATTGCAAGACATATCCTTTAACTTACCTGCTGCTCATGTATTAGGATTATTAGGGCGTACAGGTAGCGGTAAATCCTCACTAGTGCGGTTATTACTGAGATTATATGACCCACACTCAGGCCTAATTCACTTGGGAGATATACCAATTAACCAAACTCCCATAACAGACTTACCGCAAAAAATCGGATTAGTCACCCAAGATGTCCAATTGTTTCAAACAACAGTCAGGAATAACCTCACCTTTTTTAACCCACAGATCAGCGACGAACGCATCCATGAAACCTTAGAAATATTGGGACTATCACAATGGTTATATTCATTACCCCAGGGCTTAGATACAAATTTGGGGCCGGATAGTAATGGCTTATCTGCGGGACAGGCGCAGTTACTCGCATTTACTCGCGTCTTTCTCAAAGACCCTGGTTTAGTAATTTTAGATGAAGCCTCCTCTCGCCTCGACCCCATAACCGAGAGACTCGTACAAAAAGCCGTTGATAAATTATTAACCGGGCGTACTGGCATTATTATTGCTCATCGTTTAGCCACTGTACAAAAGGCTAACCAAATACTCATTTTAGAACAAGGTAAAATCATAGAATATGGTGAACGAGAAGTATTACTTAATAATTCAGAATCACGGTTTTGCCAATTATTACAAACAGGCTTAAGCGATATTTTAACTTAAAAATAATTATGGCAGCAACAAAAAAATGCAACCATTGGCAATTATTATGGCAACTAATTTGTTACCAACCCAAACTATATATTATTGACAGCATCTACTGGATTTTAATTACGGGTTTGCCAGCGCTACCAGGCTTAATCATCAGGGAATTTTTCAATAGTTTAACTAATAAAGCACAGTTGGGTTTATCACCCTTAGCCTTAATTGCATTATTACTCGCTCTCAATTTTGGGCATATTGCCGTTATATTTGCCGGACGTATTACCAAAACCCAGCACCGTTTTTTAATGCGGTCATTACTGCGACATAACTTATTAGAACGCTTATTTCACAATCCCACAGCACAGCCAATGATTGTTAATCAAGAAGCTGAAAAAACTGGATCTCAGGGAGAAATAATTAGCTATTTTCGTGATGATGCCGAACAAATAGAAGACAACGTAGCCTGGATATCAGAAATTTCTGGAGAAGGAATATTTGCTATTCTTTGTTTAATGATTTTAGTGAGTATTAATGTGCAGATGACCGTGTTTGTGTTTCTGCCCTTAGTCGGAATGGTCGCAATTATTCAACGCGCAGAAACTCGCATTAAAAAGTATAGGAAAGCCAGCCGCCAAGCTACCGAAAAAGTTACAGGGCTTTTAGGTGAAATATTTGGTTCAGTTCAAGCTATTAAAGTCGCCGGCGCAGAAAAAAATGTTTTGGATTATTTTCATACTTTAAATGAGCAACGCCGCCAAACAATGATTAAAGATAGCTTGTTGAATGCTATTCTTAATTCTACCTTTCAAAATATGGTGAATCTAGGAACCGGTATAATTCTTTTACTGGCTTCTCAATTCATGCAGAGTGGCGTTAATCAGTTAACAGTTGGTGACTTTGCTTTATTTGTATATAACCTTTCCTTTGTGACTGGCTTTTTTAGCTCTGTTGGCGGTTTTCTAGCGTTATCTAAACATACAGAAGTATCTTTTGAACGGATGGCTAGTTTATTAGCAGGTGTATCCGCGGATATATTAGTAGCTCCCAATCAACTTTATGTAAATGACCTGAATAATCGCCAAAAACCCCTACCACCATTAGAACCACCTGTGAGAAATGAGCAAGATAAACTGCAAGTTTTAACAGTATCTCATCTCACTTATAATTATCCAGGTAATGACCAAGGAATTAAAAATATTAACTTGGAAATTACACGGGGTAGTTTAACTGTAATTACTGGTGGAATTGGTGCAGGTAAAACTACATTACTGCGGGTTTTATTAGGATTACTACCTAAACAAAAGGGAGAAATTTACTGGAATGGGAACTTTGTAGAAAGCCCAGCTAGTTTCTTTGTTCCCCCTCGCAGTGCTTATACTCCCCAAATTCCCCAATTATTTAGCTACACTGTGCGAGAAAATATTTTGTTGGGTTTATCTAAAGATGACCAAGATATTGCCACAGCTTTAAAAATGGCGGTGTTTGAGCAAGATTTGGCGACTATGAACGAAAGTTTAGAAACTGTAGTTGGTTCTAAAGGTGTGCGGTTATCTGGGGGACAAATGCAACGAGTAGCAGCAGCGCGGATGTTTATCCGCAAACCGGAATTATTAGTATTTGACGACCTTTCCAGCGCCTTGGATGTAGAAACAGAATTGGCGTTATGGTCGCGGATATTTGTTAATAATCCTGAACAGCAAGAAAATTCTTGGACACCAACCTGTCTTGTAGTTTCCCATCGTCCTGCTGTATTGCGTCGTGCTGACCAGATTATTGTCATGAAAGCAGGGAAAGTGGAAACACAAGGTAAATTTGATCAAATTTTCCAGGAATAAGTTTTGTAGTAAGGAGTTTAATCCTTTCCATAAAACACCAAAAATCAAACAAGGTGGGTTAAGCAGTTCCTAACCCACCCAACAAATTCAAATCCATTAGTCTTAACATTACTGGAATCTGATAATTACTACTTTTATTGCTCAGTTTGCGAGCGCGCAGATTTTCTAACTTCTGCAATGTCTAATTGCAGTGCTTCTGCTACCTGCTCCAAAGTTAACCCCAACTTCAATAACCGAGGTATTGCTTCGAGTTTACCTTCGAGTTGACCCTCAACGCGCCCCTTACGCTCTGCGTCTTCCAAGCCTTTACAAGATATCATTTACCTTGTCTCTGGTGTGGGAGGGATGCGGACTAAAAGATGAGAACGAAGTGTTCCCGGTAGTTTCCCAGGTAAAACATATCCGTCTTTACTTGCTTGATAAAGCTGGCTGAATTGCAACAAATCAGTTGTACTTTCCTCTGTTAAATCCACAAAATGATATGTATATTTTTCTGGACAAACAAAAGTCACAGTACAAGGTCGGCCACAAGTCCATAAACAACCTACAGATTCAATATTGAGATGATGATAAATAGAATTATCCTTTTGCAGTTCTAGCAGTTGCAAAAATAATTTATTTCCTTCAGCGCGTTCATCAGCTTCTTCATGGTCGATAACAGTACTACAAGATTTACAAACAAATAAAGTATGAAGAGTCATAACCAAAGTAATTAAATAAAAAAATATTGTAATAAATTAGCCCGCTTGGCAATATTTTACAGTAGGTTTTTAGTACCTAAAATAAAAGTATTAATAGTAAAATTATTGTGGCTTGGGCATCCTGCCCGCCCTTATACATAATCACCTGAAATTTACTGTGATTTAGGGTGTATTGACGAGATATTGAAATAAATCATCAATAATGGCGTTTGCAGCTAACATACCACTCCCAATCCAGTAACTTGGAACTACATAAACCTTATTGTTGCGTACAGCTTTTAAATTTTTCCACAGAGGATTTGCTTGTAATTCCTCTAATTTCTTTTTAGCTGTTTGATTGCCTTTAGCGTTATTTTCGTATGTCCAAATAAATATCACATCACCATCCGCTTTTTCAATTAATTCCTTACTGATAGATACTTGAATGGGATTACCAAATAATTTTTTTGCTTCCGATGCGGTGAAACTTTGGGATTTTGGGCGAGATAATCCCGCGTCTTGTAAAACTGTGCCGCAAAAAGAATCCCTGAGATAAAGGTTGATTTTATCCGGATAAACTCGTACTACAGAAACTTGAATTTTAGCTAAATATTCGTCCATGTTTTCCTGAAATTTAGCCAAACGACGGTAATAATTTTCTGTTACTTCTTTAGCAGTTTCTTCCTTACCTAAAGCGACACCAATGTTATTAAATACTTGTTTCCATTGACCACTATTTTCAAATTTCAATAAAACTGTGGGTGCTATCTTGGACAAGAGAGAATATATTGATTCGAAATACTGGAACCCGATAATGAAGTCCGGTTTCATTCCCAAAATACTTTCTAAATTAGGTTCGCCCATTGTACCGATGTTATTCACTCCTGTCATCTGCTCTCGCCAATGTGAGGAAAACTCGGAAATCACACTACCAACAGGTTGAATACCTAATGCGATCGCATTTTCCAAGGAAGTATCATCTAAAGTCACAAGTCGCTCAAACTTGTCTGGAATACAGGTGATTCCCGCAGAGTGTTTAAGATCACTACAAGCTGCGTTTGTTATCTGTTCATTCACGGGTATAGAACCACCATAATGACAAGCTACAGTCAGCAATAAAGAACAAAACATTGCTATCGCCAATCCCCACCAGCGAGTTAAGCGTTTGAATTTGATATAACTTTCATTCATGATGGTTATTTATAACCTACACCTGATGTTGTTTAAAATGTCACAGAAAAACTACCAATAACCCTTAATGGTGCGCCAGGTTCTATAGCTACTCTCCCAAAATTTGCTCCGTGAAAATATTTTTCATTAAACAGATTTTGGATATTAACCCCAGACCGCCAATTATCACGTTGATAGTAGATTGCTGCGTCTGTTCTCAGATAACCAGGGATGACATAAGTATTTTCGTCGTTACCTTGGCGATCGCCTATATAAAACAAACCTAAACCAAAACCTAAACCTTGTAAATTACCGCGTTGTAATTGATAAGTTGTCCATAAACTGGCTGTATTAAATGGGATATTCGCCGGACGATTCCCAGCAGAACCATCATTAAATTCTGTGTACTTAGCATCAACATAAGAATAAGATGCAATCACATTCCAACCAGGACTAATTTCTCCCCCAACATTGAGTTCAACTCCTTGGCTGCGTTGTTTTCCTATCGGAATGCTAAAGTCTGGATTAGCTGGATCAGTTGTAGCCATATTTGATTTTATAATGTCATAAGCTGCCAAAGTAGCCGCTAATTTGCCATCCAAAAATTCACCTTTTACACCAACTTCATATTGAGTTCCCCGTTCAGGTTCTAAAATTGTTCCATCTACGCTTGTCGCAAAATTTGGTGAAAATGATTGACTGTAACTAGTATAAAGAGAAATAGGTTGAATAGGTTGATAAACAATACCCAGTCTGGGGGTGATAGCTGTATCGTATTGATTGGATTCAGAACCATCCCGTAAATCTTTACTGTTTTGATCTACAAAATCCAACCTTCCACCCACAACCAATTTTAAATTATCTGCAAAAGCTACTTGGTCTTGTACGAAAATTCCTAAACCAGTACTTCTATTCTGGTTATTACGCACAACGTTGGTTAATTCTTCTAAACCAGGTCTGGGTATGGCATTGTAAACTGGATTAAATACATCAATACTTGGTGTAATTCCTCCGGGTAATCGGCTCTGAGTTCCCCCTGATGTGGCTCTAGCTAAGTCAACACCAAATAAGAGAGTATGATCAATTGAACCTGTGGCAAACTTACCAACTAAATCAGTTTGTAAGGTATAATTTTCTTGATAGTCATCATTGGATCTAAAGTTCCGTGTGAGAATCCCTGTTGTTTCATCTAATCTCACAGGTTCAGCACGATAATCGAAGGTATCTGCACTCTGATATCGGAAAGCATTGCGGATTTTCCAATTCTCGTTAAAATTATGTTCTAAGCGATAGCTAAAACCTATTTCTTCTACTTTCCTTACATCATCTGGTTCGCCTAAAATACGCTCCACAGGAATATCAAGAATACCATTACCAAAAGCTAAAAATCCCCGATCAAATGGACGCTCATCGTTGAGATAGTCGAATTGTAACCTTAAGTTGGTTGCTTTGCCAATTTCCCATTTTAAAGTGGGTGAAATAAAGAATCTTTGAATATCTTGATTAAAATCACGGAATCCTGCTGAAGATTCGTAAACAGAGTTGAGCCGATATAGCAAAGTTCTATCGGAATTTAGTGGACCAGAGATATCAAGACTAGGACGAAATGTGGAGAAATTACCTACGGATAATTCAGCATTATAATAGGGATCTTTGAGAGGTTGCTTTGTAACTAAATTAATTACACCTCCCGGTTCGACGCCACCATATAAAACTGAAGCCGGTCCTTTGAGAACTTCTAGACGCTCAACGTTTGCAGTTTCTCTAATACCATTTCTTCCATCCTTGAAACCATCAACTAAAATACCTCCACCAAAAAGACCACCGTTAAAAAATCCGCGAGTAGCCAGTTGATCTACTCCCCCACCAAACCCACCATTTTGAACCACACCACCAACATTCAGCAGCGCATCTCTTAAACGAGTAACTCTTTGATCTTTGATCACTTGTTCAGGAACTACTTGAATAGTCTGAGGAATATCTCGGATTAGAGTATCAGTTCTCGTTCCAGTTGCAGCATTACGTACACGGTATCTATTTTGCTGACCTATAACTAATAATTCAATTGGTTCTTCTGGTTGGGTTTCAGAAGTAGATGCTGTGGTTATGACACTAAAAATTAAACCCTGGTCAGCATCAAATAACTCGACTTGCGGCGCAGCAGTTTCACCTGTGATGGTGACGCGAATTGTATTTGCATCTAAATTGCTAACTTTAACTTCAGTAATTCCCGCCATGGGTTTTTCGAGGCGAAATGATGTGTCACCGCTAGGTAGGTTTAACTGGGCATTGGAAATGTTAATAATAAAACTATTGCCCTCACTTTGATTTGTGAGTTGCAGTTGATCTGATTGATTGGTTTCTAAAATTACTTCTACACCTTTGTCCGTTGTTTGTAAATTAACACCTGCTACCTGAATCACAGACTGAGCCAGCCATTGCTGAATTCTACTAGAAGCTTGTTGTATATCACTTAATTGAGAAATTTTACCTTTTGGTTTTTCGTGGCCTTCAGCTAAAACAGGTGGGTTAACCAATAGCAAAGCTAAAATGACCATCCAAGCTAGTTTATTTAAATGATTTGACATTACTCGACTCACAACACTAATAAATAGGCATGAGGAATTGGGAAGAGTTAACAGTAACCGCTAACTACTCTCAATACCTTATCAACTGAATTTCGGTAATTTATAATTACTATCAAGAAGTCTACAGGAAATTAATCGGATGTGGATAAATGTTGTGAACGGTAGACGGAATTTTTTGAACGCTAGACGGAATTTTTGCTTTTTAAGTGATTTAATCAGGTGAGAATTGTATTTATATCAAAATTTTTAATTTTCCTGTAATTACCCTATCAATTCATTAATTTCCAGAGATGAACGTGAATTAGCTAATAAAAATTCTTTAGGGTTGATACCAAATTTTTTCCTAAAAGCAGTAGCGAAGTAGCTACGACTAGCAAAACCAACGCTACGCGCAGCTTTAGAAATACTTGTTTCTCCTGCTACTAACAATTTTCTGGCTTGTTCTAGTCGGTAATGATGTAAATAGCCAAAGACAGTTGTACCAAATACCAAACGAAAGCCACGTTTAAGGGTACAGTCATTTAACCCCACTTGTCGGGATAATTCCATTAAAGAGGGGGGATTATCTAAATTTTTTAATAAAATCTCTTTAGCAGAGTGAATGCGTTCTACATCTTCTGGTTTGATTGTAAAGCTGTTATGTTTAGCTGGATGTGCTGCTACGTCTTGTTCTACCAACAATACCATCAATTCTAAAACTTTACTCTCTAAATACATTCTTTTCATTAGTCCGTGATAGGGGCAATTTAAAATTTGCTCTATTCCTACTTGCATTGCTGGAGTTGTAATACTAGAACGAGAATAATATGTTTCATCAGGTTTTCTGACTAAATGAGTTAATTCTGGTGGGAGTATGTCCTGTTCTCTTGCTATGAATAGGTAAAATATTTCCGGTTCAATATGTACATTAATCTCAATTTGGTTTTGTGATTTAAATGATGAAAATTTTTCTTTAGGCGCAAGCCCGCTACCCCATAATGTGTTTTTTCCGTCGTGAACAGAACAATGGTGATTTTGGCGATGACTGGAAATATAAAAACTGTATTCTAAAGGATGTTGTCTATCTGGAAGATGCAAAATTATATCATCATATAATTGAGTTTCTGTAATTGCTAAGGACAAACCTTCCCGCAATTCTATTTCTCCATAAAATCCTGTACCTAGTTCTGAAGGGAATTGCAAAATACTATCAAACATTTCCCACTGTTCACCGAGGATAGTAGATAGTCCGTCGCACTTTCTTTGTGCTTCTGGTATTTCTACAAATAAATCCCAAAAAGCTTGTTGTGAAATTGTAATTGTCATAATATATGAGGGATAAGTTTTCAGTTTTTGCCTATTCTTGACTATGATGTTGGGGAAAAATTCTCATCCCCAAGCACAATTAATAGATGCATAGTCAATTTGAGTACTACTTATGATTAAAAACAGCCTAAATACAGCAATTAGCATCTTATTGAGAAATAATAGCACTAATTGGATTAGAATAATATATTCTTATACTGGTAAACTGTAATTTAATATACAGAATTTCTGTTAAATCATGCTATCTGCACGGGTTACTTCGTATCAGGGTGGGGATAGGGAGCGGGGTACGAGGATTGTATCTTTACATAGTCTTCAATTCACCCACAAATTAGAACCAGAATGTTTTGACCCACTCTGCTTGTGATTTCCGGGTCATCCTCTGGGGTAATGATGAGGCTATATAAATAAATAACAGTATCTAGACTTCCACACCATAGGGGTGAGGGACACAAGAGTCAAACTGGAACTAAGCAATCCCCTAAAATGCAGTGTAGTAGTGCATTTTAGGGTATAGGTATGAGCTTGGTATTTGATGCTTTAGTGATTGGTTCTGGACCGGGAGGATTGGCGATCGCCGCCGCCCTATGTAATCAAGGTCTGAGGGTTGCAGGTTTAGCAACCACACCCCCCCCAGTAGAGTGGTCAAACACATACGGTATCTGGTGCAATGAATTAGAACCAATGAAGATGACCCATCTTCTCAGCCATCGTTGGCAAAACTGTGTCACCTACACCCTTGATCAAAAAATATCCCTTCAGCGTGAGTACGGTTTATTTGATAATGTCAAGCTACAGTCACACTTCTTAAAACAGTGCGAGCAGGGTAAAATGGTATGGCATCAGGGTACTGCTACCAGCATTGAGCATTTACCAAGCCATTCGTGCGTCACTACGACCCAAGGAGCAAAGGTAGCCGCCAGAGTGGTTATTGATGTCAGTGGTCACAAACCCGCGCTGTTAAAAAGACCCCAAAGCGATCGCATTGCCTATCAAGCAGCTTACGGCATCGTTGGCACTTTTTCCTCACCACCCATTGATGCCCAACAGTTTGTTTTAATGGACTACCGCAGCGATCATCTATCACCGGCGCAAAGACAAGAAGAACCCCCCACATTTCTCTACGCCATGGATTTAGGAGGCGGTGTATTTTTTGTAGAAGAAACCTCCCTAGCAAACAGTCCCGCAGTTTCCTTTGAGGTATTGAAAAAGCGGTTGTATCAACGTTTAGCCTTTCGAGGTGTGCAGGTAAATCACATCCATCACATTGAATACTGTTTGTTCCCGATGAATTTACCCTTACCGTTGATCAATCAATCCGTCATGGGCTTTGGTGGCGCAGCTAGCATGGTACATCCCGCATCTGGTTATATGGTAGGGGCTTTGATTCGACGAGCCCCCGGGGTAGCAGCAGCGATCGCCCAGGCTTTGAATCATCCGAATGGGTCTCCTGGGGAGATTGCAGCCACAGGATGGCAAACCCTATGGTCAACCGAGGAAATCCGTAAACACGCCTTGTACCGGTTCGGTTTAGAAAACTTAATGCGGTTTGACGAGGGGACGCTACAAGCTTTCTTTGCTTCATTTTTCCAGTTATCCTTACCCCAGTGGAGCGGTTTTTTAGCAAATACCCTGTCTATTCCAGAAATGCTGCAAACCATGCTCAATCTGTTTGGTCGAACTACTAACGAGGTGCGCTGGAATTTAATGCGCTCTGCTTGGAGCGATCGCGCTTTGTTGTGGGAAGTTTGGCATCCTCAAGTCAATGTTGACCCAGAAAACAAACCCGATAGCAGGAGTAAATAGGTTAGGTATAAATCCTGTTGAGTCGCGTTTCATCCCCTCGCTCAAGCGTAGGGGTTCTCACGCTCCCACTATGTTTTGATAGCCACCGTCAGTTAGTTCACTTCCCATGGACTTACCAGCTAAATATCCTGTTGTCCAAGCACTTTGGAAGTTAAACCCGCCCGTGATTCCATCAATATCTAGAATTTCTCCGGCAAAATAAAGACCGGGAATTAACTTACTCTCCATAGTCTTAAAATTAACTTCCTTGAGATTAACACCACCACAGGTAACAAATTCCTCTTTAAACACTCCTTTACCTGTAATTAAATACTCTCCCTGGGTCAGTTCTTGAATTAGCTGATTTAATTTTTTATTGGATAGTTCAGCCCAACGGTCTTCTGTCGTTATCCCGACCCGGTCAATAAGATATTGCCAGAGGCGGTGCGGTAGGTCAACCCCACGATGTAAGACCATGGCTTTTTGTCCCCATTGTGTCTTAACTGCTAAGATTTTTTGCTGCACTTGTTCTTGATTGAAATCCGGTAGCCAATTCACCAATAATTTAGCTTGATAGCGGTTTTCGTGCAGAAATCGGGCACCCCAGGCCGAAAGTTTCAGCACAGCAGGGCCACTCATACCCCAGTGGGTGATTAATAATGGCCCAGTTTGTTCTAGTGGTGGTTTTCCTGTCCCAGATAAACGTAATTGTACGGGGTTCACACTCACCCCAGCCAATAACCTCAGTTTGGGTTCGGGAATATTAAAGGTAAATAAAGAAGGTACAGGGGGTTCAATGTTATGACCCAACTCCCTAGCAATTTTATAACCCATAGGGTTACTTCCTGTTGCCAAAAGCAGGCGATCGCATTTTTGGCTCAGTCCAGACTTGAGGATAATTTCAAACCCTGGTGCTTGGGGAAGTTTTTTGACATCAACTACTGGTGTACCGATGCGTAATTGTACCCCAGCTGACGCAGCAGTTTTAATCAAACATTCCACAATTGTTTCAGAATTATCTGTGATGGGAAACATCCGCCCATCAGCTTCTGTTTTTAACCGCACACCGTGGTTTTCAAACCAAGCTACTGTATCTTCAGCTTGAAAGCGGCTAAAAGCACCCCGTAAAGCCTTACCACCTCTGGGGTAATTTTGTACTAATCTGGCTGGTTCAAAGCAAGCATGGGTGACATTACAGCGTCCTCCACCAGAAATCAACACTTTCGCCAGTGGTTGACGACTAGCTTCGATTAAGGTAACTTGGGCATCAGGATTCATTTGAGCACAAGCGATCGCACCAAAAAATCCTGCCGCTCCACCTCCAATCACTACAATATTTAAAGTTGGTCTTTGAATATTCAAGGCTAAAAACTTCTATAATATATACATCTAGGAACCAGCGGTTATTGTTACAGTTCTAGCGGTTCAAAAAAATCTTTTGTGACTCCACACACAGGACAAACCCAATCCTCAGCCAATTCCTCAAAGGGCGTTCCGGGAGCTACACCGCTATCAGGATCGCCGATTTCTGGGTCATATTCGTAGCCACACACCGTACATACATACTTTGCCATAGTTTTTACTCTGTCATATATTGAGACTACAACCGCCACCAGGTTTTTTGTACATAGCTAATCATCCCTATGGTAATCGCCCCTAGTAACAACAGTCCAATGACACCACCGGGAATAAATGTCAGCATACCAAAACCTCTAACTACCCACATGGCTAGTGCTATACCCAGAAGAATCCCGAAAATTTGGGTTAATGTCCGATTTAAGGAAGATTGATTCACCCAGTTTCCCTCTCAAATCCAGTTAATCACAATATACTCTACTTGACATCCCATGTATTTTACTTATAGTTTTGATAAAAAGTGATAAGAAGTACGTTTTTTGCGGATATATTCAGTATGATTTCGGTTAAAAGATTGGTTGAGGCAGCAAAACAGTGGAACTAGAATTTAATTGGTTCGACTAGATACTATGGAATGGTTTGTGTGTTTCATCACTCACAGGTAGAGAAGTTGAGGAGTAACTGAAATTAGTATGTCTGCATCTCATATCTCCAACTCGATGATTACAGGTTTGAATATCCCTTGGACTCAAGACAAGCAATTGTCACTGATGCAGGGTGAAATTTTCTTGCAAACCTTACCCCATACAGCTTGGGGTGGTGCGGTTACAGCTTGGATGTATTTACCACTATTGCGATCGCATGTATGGCAGCAATTAACTGATTACCGTCGTTGGGTGGAATATTTTCCTGATATTATCAAAAGTCAAGTTTTGTCACAAGATCAAGTGAAGCGACTGTATCAATCTGCACAAAAGAAATTTTTATTTCTCACAGCCGAAGTAGAAATTTATCTTCATGTCGTAGAACTGCTAGGGGAACAAATTCAATTCCGCATGGAAAGAGGGAGTTTTGCCGACTTCACCGCCACTTTAGAACTAAAAGATTTGAGTCATGGCACTTTGTTAGCATACCGAGTACAAGCTACCCCTAATATTCCCATCCCCTCTGTTTTGATTCAACAAGCCATGAATTTTGAGTTACCGGCAAATATGCGTAATATGCGACAAGTTTTATGTCAGTAGGCATAACTACAAAGGTGAAACTCTGGTAATGCGGGCACTTTTCCCGCTATTACTATAGCATTTCCCATGCTCGTGAGGTACATTTTTTTTAGTTTGAGGGAACAGGGAACAGGGAACAGGGAATAGGGAATAGGGAATTGGTGTGTACTTCATGAGCCTGAAAAAGGCTCTATACCTGACCCAGATAGAATTTAGCGTTAAATAGGGGACTTAGTCCTTGTCCCCTACTGATGCTTATTTTTCTTAACTGGTAAACACTTCTACAGGTAAACGACTGAAGGAAAGACGCTCATTTTGTACATCCACAAAAATAGTGTCGCAGTCGTTGAATTCACCCCGTAAGATAGCCTTAGCAATTTGAGTTTCTAACTCTCTTTGAATGGCTCGCTTGAGTGGGCGCGCACCATACACAGGATCATACCCTACTTCTGCCAAAAAGTCAAGGGCTGCATCGGAGAGTCTCAGGGATATCTTGCGATCGCTTAATCTTCCCCTTAATCTTTCTAGTTGTATTAGCACAATCTGGCGCAGTTCCTTTTTCTCCAAACCGTGGAAGATAATCATTTCATCAATACGATTGAGGAACTCTGGGCGGAAACTATTGCGCATAGCTTCCATAACTCGGCGGCGCATTTCATCATACTGTGTAGCCTCCCCAGCCACATCGAGAATATACTGTGAACCGATATTACTGGTCATGATAATAATCGCATTCTTAAAGTCCACAGTATGACCTTGGGAATCGGTGACACGACCATCATCGAGGATTTGCAGGAAAATATTAAATACGTCCGGGTGTGCTTTTTCGATTTCGTCGAACAAAATCACAGCATAGGGACGACGGCGAATAGCTTCGGTTAACTGTCCCCCCTCTTCATAACCCACATATCCAGGAGGCGCACCAATTAACCGGGAAACCGTGTGTTTCTCCATATATTCAGACATATCAATGCGCACTAAAGCCTCTTGTGTGTCGAACATATAGGCCGCCAGGGCTTTGGCTAACTCAGTTTTACCGACACCAGTCGGACCGAGGAAAATAAAGCTAGCTGTGGGACGATTGGGGTCAGCTAGTCCCGCGCGGGATCTTTGGATAGCATCGGCTACAGCTGTAACCGCTTCAGCTTGTCCCACGACGCGGCGGTGTAGTTCATCTTCTAAATGCAGAAGTTTTTCCTTTTCTGATTCTACTAACTTGCTGATGGGGATTCCTGTCCACTTAGAAATAATTTCCGCAATGTCAGCTTCTGTGACTTCTTCACGCAATAGGGATTTACCAGTTTTTTGGGCGTTGGCTAATTCCCCTTCTGCGGCTTCTAATTGGCGATGTAAATCTGTTAACTTCCCATATTTCAACTCTGCAGCACGATTCAGGTCATAATTTCTCTCTGCTTGCTGTACTTCTAAATTAACTCGGTCAATTTCTTCTTTAATTGACTGAATTTTGTTGATAATATCTTTTTCCGATTGCCATTGAGCAGTCAGGGTTCTTTGTTCTTCTTTGAGATCCGCTAGTTCTTTTTCAATTCTTTCTAAACGTTCTCTAGAAGCTGCATCTGTTTCTTTTTGCAAAGACAGCTTCTCCATTTCCAATTGCAAAATCTTACGGTCAATTTCGTCTAGTTCCTCTGGTTTAGAGGTAATTTCCATTTTTAACCGTGCCGCAGCTTCGTCTACCAAGTCAATGGCTTTATCTGGGAGGAAGCGATCGCTAATGTACCGACTAGACAATGTAGCGGCTGCAACTAAAGAACTGTCGGATATTTTTACCCCGTGGTGGACTTCATAGCGCTCTTTCAACCCCCGCAATATAGAAATTGTATCTTCTACACTGGGCTGATCTACATATACTTGCTGGAAGCGTCGTTCTAAAGCCGCGTCTTTTTCAATATATTTACGATATTCATCTAAGGTGGTCGCCCCAATACAACGCAATTCACCCCTGGCCAACATGGGTTTTAACAAGTTCCCCGCATCCATAGCGCCTTGGGTAGCACCAGCACCGACGACGGTATGAATTTCATCAATAAATAAGACTATATTACCGCCGGATTCTGTAACTTCTTTTAATACTGCTTTGAGTCGTTCTTCAAATTCCCCCCGGAATTTAGCCCCGGCGATTAAAGCACCCATATCTAGGGCGATTAATTTCCTGTCTTTCAGGGACTGGGGGACATCACCAGCAATAATTCTTTGGGCGAGTCCTTCAGCGATGGCGGTTTTACCAACACCTGGTTCACCAATCAGCACGGGATTATTTTTAGTACGTCGCGATAGAATCTGCACGGTGCGGCGAATTTCATCATCCCGGCCAATAACTGGGTCTAGTTGACCTTTACGTGCTGCTTCTGTCAGATCACGTCCGTATTTTTCCAGTGATTGATATTTTCCTTCTGGATTTTGGTCGGTCACTTTTTGACTCCCACGAATTTGCTTAATAATTTTTTTGAGTTTACCTTCGTCTAAACCAAATTCTTGGCATAAAGCTTTACCAAAGCGGTCATCTTTGGCGTAAGCCAGTAATAAATGTTCAATAGAAATATATTCGTCTTGGAAATCTTGACGATATTTATCTGCTCTATCTAATAGTGTATCTAAACTGCGACCCAGAAATACAGATGTACTGCTACCAGATACTTTTGGTTGGCGTTGGAGAAATTGGTCAGTGCGATCGCGGATTCTTTGCAAATCAACACCCGCTTTAGTTAATATGCTGCTAGCTAAACCATCTTGTTCTAGCAAGGCTTTCATCAGGTGTTCGCTTTCGAGCTGCTGTTGCTGATGTTGTTTAGCAATATCTGGGGTATGGGCGATCGCTTCCCAAGCTTTTTCGGTAAATTGGTTAGGATTAGTGGGTTGCATAGGCTTTTGCAATAATAAAGAACCGCCAAGGATAAATACCTTCAGGCTGCACCGACTGAAAATTTCTATTCTTAATCCATATTGTAAGCAGCACCCCTGATCAGCGAGATCGGTGTTCACGTCTTCTGTGAGTGGTATTTCCGTTCCCCTGCTCCTGAATTTACAAATCTTCTTAGGAAGAACCGAGTATAACCTACATGAGATTTCAAAGGGACTGAATATCCCTAATCAACTCTAAGGTCAGTTGATAGGGTTCTTGTTGTCCCTCTTGCTCAAACAGCTTTGCAGCTTGCTGAAGGTCAGCTACTGCACCTTGCTTATTTCCCAAACCAAGACGGGAAATTCCTCGCGCCAGGTAGGCTTTGGCGTAGCTAGGGTTAATTTTGATAGCTTGATTCAAATCAGCGATCGCTTGTCCATAGTCTTCTAATTGAGCACGTGCAAATCCCCGGAGGTAGTAAGTGTCCTCATCGTTAGGATTAATCTTGATAGCTTGGGTATAATCAGATATTGCCCCTTTATAGTCTTCTAATCTACTACGGGCAATCCCTCGATTATAGTAGATATCAGCATTGTTAGGATTAATCTTGATAGCTTGGGTATAATCGGCTATTGCCCCTTGATAGTCTTCTAAGCCACTACGGGCAAATCCTCGGAGATAATAGGTATCAGCATCGTTAGGATTAATCTTGATAGCTTGATTAAAATCAGCGATCGCCCCTTGATAGTCTTCTAATAGACCACGAGCAATTCCTCGCATGACGTAGGCTTGAAAAAACTCAGGATCAATCTTGATCACCTCGGAAAAATCAGCGATCGCTCCTTGGTATTCTCGTTGTTCGAGCTTCTCTATACCTTCAAAAAAATAATTACGCGTTTGTAACTGCTTTCCCTGTTTCCACTTCCCAGAGTTGGTTGCAGCACATTGGCTTGTATTGCACACTGCACCCACTACCTGGGGCTGTGCTAAGATTATCGATATCCCTAATACTGTGCTTGGTATTATTCTGAGTAACTTGGGTTGGGTATTGTTGATTTTAACTACCATCTGTCAGTGCCAATTATTAATTGTGTATATCATAACAGCACATGGAATTACCTACTTCCAAGAAACACATAAAAAAAAGAGAGTGACAACAAAAAGCGATCGCGTTCTGTAAACAATCACATCCTGGATTTTTACCCCAATAGGGAGGATAGGCTCACAAACCCATCCCCCCAAACCTTTATTTCCTAGCAATTACCCAAACTGCGTGCACGATTCCAGGAATATAACCCAAACAGGTCAACAAGATATTAATCCAAAAATCTATACCGAAACCCACCTATAAAAACACTCCCAGAGGGGGAAGAAAAATAGCACATAAAATCCGAATTAAATCCATGATAACCTCCTGAGCAGATTAGAAGCACCTGCTTTGTAATTTAAACACTATGTACAAAATAAACCACACTCATCAGCCGCCGCTAATTTTGGCTTTGTAACCTAATGTAGTCATAATCTCTAAAATCTTCTGTTTATGGTCGCCCTGAATTTCAATTTCATGGTCCTTGACCGTCCCACCTGTACCGCATTGAGTTTTCAACTGCTTAACTAAAGCAGCTAAAACTTCGGGTTTGGTTTGAAAACCACTAATCACTGTCACAGTTTTCCCCTTGCGTCCCTTGCGGGAAGCCTGTATCTTCAGGTTTTGTTGCTGGGGTGGTAATTCCGGAATCGCCCTTTGTGTAGCAGCAGAGTGATCATCACCAAATTCACGGTAGACAAAGCGATTGTCAGAAGATTTAGAAGAGGACATAAATTTTGTGATTCAGAAAAAACATCTCATCTGGCAAGTAATATACAGTAGCGCAGTTACCTTTTCTGACTCAGGCTACCCTATCACTATGGTAACTTTCGCCAAGGGATGAAAGCTAACCGCACAACTGCATTTTTCTAGTTTCCTCCCAGCAGTAGGTAAAAGATTCCGAGGATCTAGACGACTGAGAATTGGGAAATCGTTTTAAAATAATTACATTCATCCTGTGATCTAAAATTTTCCGTGACTACCACACCCCTCTCTCCAAATTCCCAATTTAATGCTCAGGTTCCCGATATCCAAGGACGCTTTGGACGCTTTGGCGGTAAGTACGTCCCGGAAACACTGATGCCGGCCTTAGCTGAATTAGAATTAGCTTATCAGCAATACCGCCATCACCCCAGTTTTCAAGAGGAATTACAACATTTATTAAAAGACTATGTGGGACGCGCTACACCGTTGTATTTTGCGGAACGCCTCACGGCTCATTATGCCCGCCCAGATGGTACAGGTCCACAAATTTACTTAAAACGTGAAGATTTAAATCACACTGGCGCTCATAAAATTAATAATGCTCTGGGTCAAGTATTGTTAGCCAAGCGCATGGGTAAGCAAAGAATTATTGCGGAAACCGGCGCAGGACAGCATGGGGTAGCTACAGCTACAGTTTGCGCTCGGTTTGGCCTGGAATGTGTGATTTACATGGGCGTTCATGATATGGAACGCCAAGCGTTGAATGTGTTTAGAATGCGCTTGATGGGGGCCCAAGTGCGTCCGGTGGAAGCGGGAACGGGAACCCTCAAGGATGCGACTTCTGAGGCGATCCGCGATTGGGTGACCAATGTGGAAACAACCCATTATATTTTGGGTTCCGTAGCTGGACCCCATCCTTACCCGATGATGGTCCGGGATTTTCACGCTGTGATTGGTCAAGAAACCCGCGCCCAAGCTGTGGAAAAGTGGGGGGGTTTACCAGAGATTCTCATTGCTTGTGTAGGTGGTGGTTCCAACGCTATGGGATTATTTCACGAGTTTGTCAATGAGCCTTCTATTCGCTTAATTGGCGTAGAAGCCGCCGGCGAAGGTGTGAATACACAAAAACACGCTGCTACCTTGACAAAAGGACAGATTGGTGTATTGCACGGGGCAATGAGCTATCTGTTGCAAGATGAAGAGGGACAAATTATTGAGGCCCACTCTATTAGTGCAGGTTTAGATTATCCGGGGGTGGGACCTGAACATAGTTATTTGAAGGATATGGGACGAGCGGAATATTACAGCGTCACCGATGGGGAGGCTTTGGCAGCTTTCCAGCGTTTATCTCGATTGGAGGGCATTATACCCGCTTTGGAAACCGCCCATGCGATCGCCTATTTAGAAACCCTCTGTCCTCAACTGAGTGGTAGTCCCCGTATTGTCCTTAATTGTTCTGGACGTGGTGATAAGGATGTGCAAACTGTCGCCAAGTTTTTAATGCCAGAATAACCCTGATATCTGACATTATTCTTCATCACCAAAATCTTACCAAACTCTTGTGGGGTAAACTATTGTGGGGTGGGCATCTTGCCCACCTTGTTTATTTTTCCCTCATCTATTATGGGATAAACATCAACAAGGTTATCAAGAATAACTGATATCATGATACTTGTCTCTTTGATAAATGGTTCACAGTGTTACACATTTGGTTTCAGGGTGATGTTATCGCTATTTTATTTCATATCATAGCTGTGATTTTAATATCATTAAAATACTTATTTCGGTGGTGTAATCCATTCACAATCAAAAGTTTTATCTATTAAGTTTTTTAAACTAATTACTTTAATATTGCCATCGTGAATTTCACCTGTTTTACTTTGAATATCAACAATTTCATAACCAATATCTTCTAATTCTTCCGTTAAAGATACAGAACCAAAATAATCATATGCATCCTCAATTCGCTCCTGATTTACTGGAATATACATATCCCAACAAACTATAAAATTAGTAACAATAAACGGGTGATTATATTGTTCAGTACAGGAAAAATTGTATTTATATTCTAGCCCTCTTTGAACTGTGTGTTTTAGACTATTTTCTTCTAAAGGAACTGCTATAGGACTTACGCATTGACAGAATAACAAAATAGTGCATTGATAAATAAGGGTCGTCTAGTAATGGGTATGGGAGAATGAGAGAAATTACTAAACCCTCGACAGCACAATGCAATCTAGACATCTACACCTTATTTTTG
>NZ_JANQDG010000083.1:0-15656 GCF_029891665.1 Anabaenopsis sp. FSS-46
AAGGAATTATTATCTTAGATGATGTGACCACATTACAAGGTATACCCAGTATAGCATGGGAATATATGCTGGGCAATCGTTGCGCCTTAGAATGGATTTTAGATCAATATAAAGAGAAGAAACCCAAAGACCCGACTATTGCGGAAAAGTTCAACACTTACCGGTTTGCAGACTACAAAGAACAGGTCATAGATTTATTGATGCGGGTGTGTAGGGTGAGTGTGGAAACCATGAATATAGTTAATCAGATGTCGGGTGGTTAAGATCCCCGACTTCTCACATTATCACAGATAATCTAGGATAATTTAGCTAGAAGTCGGGGATCTGTGGGGGATCTGTGGGAGGGGATGGTAAGGCGATATTAAAGGCGATCGCCAATCTATACACTCCCATCCCTTTGTAAGGGGAGGGGTTGGGGGTGGGGTCAAACCTCATCATAATACCTGCGCAGGGCGATATTAAAGGCGATAGCGAAGCGCTGCTGCAAGGCGATCGCCTTCGCAATTTTACAAACAAACCCACGGGACTGCGGTCAAAAGCAAAACCATTAACCACCAATAAATACGGTTGTTACCGTTCCTCCGTCGGACACCCCAACCGCACCGCCACATTCTGACAGTGTTGCCCCACCCGGGGTTGTAAACCCCCAACTGTAACCAGATTTGCTGGTAACTGCACTGCAAATGATCGACCTGGATGTATTTCATCCCACATCGAACGCATCTGTGCTCCTCGTCCCTTACCCGGTGCATGGATGCCAAAACCAGAAATAACGCTGCACCACAGGGGTTGGAAATGCCGTATCAACACAGCTTCTGCCCAAGCAACCAAATCCACCGCCATTGCTACCACTGCAAAATCAAAATCCCCAACATCTAGATTTGTGGCTTGAAGGATGGAACTGCGATGTTCCCGCAAACGCCCAATCAAGCCTCCCCTAATGCTTCCCTTCCCAGTACGCTTACCCGGATTCTCAGCCTTGCCAATATAAATCGGCATACAGCAAGCAGTTTGGTTCGCAACCCGAACACCTGAATACAAGGGGAACTCACCCCTGTAATAAAGCAAATAAATACCCACATAGCCAGCCAACTCCTCTTTAAAATCTTCCAGTTGCGTAAGGGGATGGCATTGCTGTCTAGCCTGAAACTCAATTAATTGGTCGCGTAAACTGGGGGGTGCTTGAAAAACCTCTAGGGGCATGGGCAATTATGACTCAACAGCACCTATATCTTCCTGCGAACTGTTCCCCAAGGCAAATTTTCCCCTAACGACTCAGAACTTTTCCGCCAACGCTTGACCCCGAAGGAAGTTGAGGGGGTAATTCCTCTAAATGCTGGCGGATACTGGCGGCAATAATATAAGCTAGGGTGACGGGAACCGCATTGCCAATTTGTCGCATCGACTCACCCCAGGTACAGGGAAAACAATAATCATCGGGGAAAGTTTGCAATCTCGCCGCCTCCCGCACTGTAAAATAACGCACTTCCCGAGAAGGCAAAGCCAGCATATTCTCTCCACCAGGGACACCATGCACCCCCGCTTTCAAAGTTTTCGCCGGCTCATCCAAATTACTACCCGTATGTCCTGGATAACTTTTTGCTCCTGGGATGTAAACATGGTTGGGTATCGATGCTGCTATATCGACGTTTTCGGGTGGTGGCAAGTCAGAAATAGTATCCCGAACCGTACACCAAGGAGCAGTCATTGTACTTAACAAATTTGTGCCAAATCGTTGCAAACGGGATTTTAATTTTGCTGGTATTTCCGGACGGTCATTACTAGAAACACCGTGTTTCTCCCAATACTCACCCGTTACCCACTTGTGCCAAATCAAGGCTTCTTCGGTGTGGGTTGGTTCGCGAAAAGACCAATTAACATTCAAATCGTCACGAAAACCCACGATAAAAACCCGTTCCCGTTTCTGCGCTACTCCATAATCCGCCGCATTCAGCAACCTAAACGTGACCCGATAACCAAGGTCATCCCTAACACCACTATTGTGATGGCCTTGCAACCTCGCCAAATGGTCAACCCAAGACTCATCCTGTTTGGGCTGCATCTCAGGGTGGGCAAGCTGTAAGTTAATATACTTAAAATAATTGATAAAATTTTGACGCAATAACCCACGCACATTCTCAATCAAAAAAGCTTTAGGGCGTAACTCCCGTACCGCTTGAAAAAACCGGGGAAACATATCCCGTTTGTCGAGGTGGGCACCATGTCTTCCCCCGATCGAGAACGGTTGACACGGTGGACCACCAGCCAGTAAATCTATTTCCCCACCAAGACTAGAAAAATCGAAATCCAGGACATCCATCTGATGGACGCGCCAATCCCTAACAACAGATACCCCGCGCTGTTGATTTTCCCGAATTGTGTGGCAGCTGTGCTTATCGCGTTCGACGAGTGCCAAATGATGGAACCCAGCCTTAGCTGTCCCTAAAGCCAAACCTCCAGCACCCGTAAATAGTTCTACTGATTTCACGTTTTTGATTTCAAGAACACCTCATTATTATATAAAACTCGTATTTGAGTTGAGAAATTACCAGTAAGGAAAGGTATGGCAGAAGTATTGAAGGAATTGTACGAGGTTATATGCGATAGCGAAGCGCTGCTGCAAGCAGATCGCGCAACGCTGCTGTAAGGCGATAGCGAAGCGCTGCTGTAAGCAGATCGCCACTCTATACACTCCCCTCCCTTTGTAAGGGGAGGGGTTGGGGGTGGGGTCAAACCTCATCATAATAC
Organism: Anabaenopsis sp. FSS-46; assembly: GCF_029891665.1. Lineage (NCBI taxonomy): Bacteria > Bacillati > Cyanobacteriota > Cyanophyceae > Nostocales > Nodulariaceae > Anabaenopsis > Anabaenopsis sp. FSS-46. The sequence continues at coordinate 2,749 of NZ_JANQDG010000083.1, forward strand.
CCGCGCAGGGCGATATTAAAGGCGATCGCCTCAGTACAGATGCAATCATCCCCCAACCAGAATTAGGTTTTAGCAGAATACATACAAGTGAAGCCGTTATACCAACCCAGGTAAAACATCCTCACCAGACAAGGTTAATGGCAATTTTAAAATCTCTAGTTCTTGTCCAGGGCGATAAATTTCTACTTCCTGTTTTTTCCGATTTATTAACCAACCTAAACGACAACCATTTAATATATATTCCTGTATTTTCTCCTGAAGTTTTTTCAAATTATCCGATGGTGGCATAATTTCAATAGCAAAGTAGCGAAGCGCTGCTGCAAGCAGATCGCCCCGTATCCAAGCGCCCATCACCACTTACGGGGTTGAAAATCCGGCTCATTTAAAATCACCACGTCATCACCGCACAGACCTAAGACAAATAAACCTTGACCATCTGATATGGTAAAGAAACCAATTAACCCAGAGTCGCATCAATATGTATGTTTAAACTCGCTAATTTCAGGAGAATTTTAGAATGAATAATGGCAATAACTTTGAAGAAAAAATTTCAGCAGAAGATAAAAAATTAGAGTCGCAATATCCTTTAAATAAGCGTGTTTGGCAAGTAATAAAAAACTATATCCTGATACAGCTAAAACTTGTTCAAACGTAGATTTTCAAACATCCTCTGAAGATGTGTCGAATGTTTTTAAAGTTTATGATTGGTATAAAGAAAAATATCCAAATCAAGAAAATATTATTAATAGCTTAGGCTATAAGCCATTTTTGCTAAATGGAAAACTTTACCATATTCTCATCAAACTAGATTATGAATATGACAAACAGAAAATGCTGCACAAGCTAAAAGAACTAATTGATGATATGAATCAGGTAGAGAAAGATTCTCTTGCCGAGAATAATCTAGATTTTATTTATGAGGAATTTAAAAAGGGTGTAAGCTTCTACACCAAAATTAATTTTTTACAAACGAACATAGAAGAAACAAGGATAGATGATGAGATTGTTCAGTTATTAGCTGCTGGTATTTTTGATATCAATATATCATTATCAGCTTTTAAAAATCCTTTTTATTTAGATTCTCAGCCAATAATGTTTCATGCACATCAAGCATCTGAGAAATTTTTAAAATCATTATATGCCCAACATAAATTACATGAAATAAAGAGTTCTTGTCAAACAGTAGATACTTATGTTAAAAATAAAAATATTGGGCACAATATTATTTCCGACGAATTAATTACCCAATTAAAAGTAGCTGAATCTAATATAATCCAAATTGAACACAAAATTGAAGACCTACATAGAGAAGTCCAAAATATGACGAATATTAGATATAAAGATTCCGGCAAAACTATTGAGAATGCAATTAAGTGTATTGATTTAATGATAGAAATTTGTGGCTATGTTGCTGAAAGTTTTGTGAATATCATTAGAGTGAAAACAGTACAGCTTTAAGTGTGTATTCAGTTAGTTAAAATATCATTTTTAGGGTTCACATAAATTACTTAGTAACTAAAGTGAGTGACAATAGAACAGACAATATATATCTATGGTGTTGACATCATATTTATACACACCCCTGAAAAGCTGAGTTATTACTGTATAGATTACATTATCAAGGGCGATCGCGAAGCGCTGCTGCAAGCAGATCGCCTGAGTAAAGATGCAATCATCCCCCAATCATTTTTTTATAAACTAAAAATTACAATAGTTAATAACTGTTAATAAATTAACCATGACTACAGAATCCCCTATTAATTCTACTTCTCAGCCTCAAACTACCTCCGGAACCAGGGTGAGAAACTTCTTAATTGCCATAGTAGCGATCGCCCTGAGCGTAGCCTTAATATTAGGATTGAAAACCCAGACAACCTCCGCCTCTTTAGCCGACCTAGATAAAGCATCAACTCCCTTAGAAATGGCTACCAGCAACGGTAAACCGTCAATAGTCGAATTTTACGCTAACTGGTGTACTGTCTGCCAAAAAATGGCTCCTGATGTTGCCCAACTCAAACAACAATATGGGGACAGGGTAAACTTTGTCATGTTGAATGTAGATAATAACAAGTGGCTCCCAGAGATGCTCAAATACCGAGTAGATGGTATTCCCCACTTTGTGTTTTTAGGTGCAGATGGGGAAACCATCGCCCAAAGCATTGGAGATCAACCCCGTACGGTCATGGCCAGTAACTTAGAAGCCTTAGTTACGGGGTCATCTTTACCTTATGCGCCAACTAGTGGGGAGGTGTCCCAATTTCGCGCCCCAGTAGCACCGGTTAACAATCAAGATGACCCCCGCAGTCATGGGAGTCAGGTAATTAATTCAGGGTCACTGTAGGCGGATAGATACGCTACCGCCATGGGCTGGTAAACCTTCAGTTTCTGCTAGAGTTACAGCGGCTTTACCTATTTTTTGCAGTGCTTCTTGATTACACTCTAAATAGGTAATTCGCTTGAGAAAGTCATAGACACTCAAACCGGAGGCAAAACGGGCTGACCTGGCGGTGGGAAGTACATGGTTAGGTCCGCCTAGGTAATCCCCAATGGCTTCTGGGGTGTAACGTCCTAAAAACATACTCCCCGCACATTTAATCTGATCAGCAAATTCTTGGGGGTTATCTATGCACAGTTCGACGTGTTCGGGGGCTAACTGATTTAATAGTGGTATGCCATCGGTTAAGTTTTCCACTAAAATCACCGCACCATGTTTTTGCCAACTGGCGGTTGCTACTTCTTTGGTAGGGAGATGGGTGAGAATTTGCTCAATAGATTGGATCACATCCTGGGCAAACTGGGCAGAATCGGTAATTAAAATTGACTGGGCGCTGGGGTCGTGTTCTGCTTGGGATAGCAAATCCCAGGCGATCCATTCTGGGTTATTTTGGCTATCTGCTACTACCAAAATTTCTGATGGACCGGCTACACTGTCAATACCCACTGTTCCAAATACCTGGCGTTTGGCTTCGGCAACATAGGCGTTACCCGGACCGACAATTTTATCTACAGGGGCAATAGTTTCTGTACCATAGGCTAAAGCGCCGATCGCCTGGGCTCCCCCTATACTATAAATTTCTGTCACCCCGGCAATTTGGGCGGCCGCGAGGACTGCGGGGTTAATCGCACCCCCTGGCATAGGTACTGCCATAACAATCCTATCCACTCCCGCTATTTTAGCAGGTAGGGCATTCATCAGTACAGAACTCGGATAACTGGCGCGTCCTCCGGGGACATAGATACCTACCTGGGAGAGGGAAACCCAATTTAATCCTAGTTTGACTCCTGCTGTGTCGGTGTAACCAATATTTTGGGGGAGTTGTTTTTGGTGAAAGGACCCGATTCTGTCGGCTGCTAGTTGGAGAGATTCCTTGACATTTTGCGGACATTGTGCTGCTTGTTCGGCAATAAAATCGGCGCTTAAATGCAAGGATGGGGGAGTATAGTGATCAAAGCGGCTGGTATATTCTTTAACTGCCACATCGCCGCGCACTTTCACATCAGCCAGAATATTTTTCACTGTACCACTAACATCAACCGTTGCTTCCCGGCGATCGCTCACCAGTGCTTTGAATCTAACGGAAAAATCTGGAGCGGTTGTTTTAAGTAGTTGCATAGACTAAAATTCTCAAATGGTGCGGGTTTGGCGGTAATGTGACACACTCCTATACCTGTTTTCCACTAGGTCTAGGTTTCTCAGGGACTCCTGCTAGTAGTGCCAAGGGAGATTAACTGAGCTTTAATGACTACTATAATTCAGATGGGTTCTGCACATCGTTTTTCGTTTTTTATGACTATAGAACGAGTTCCCCAAATACACTATCCTCAAGCCGATATTTTCCGGCGAGGAATGTCTTTGGGGCTGGATTTCTTGGGGGTCTGGTTAATTAGTTCCATATTGGGAAGCGGTCAAGTTGGTATCCAGATACTGCAAATCCTCGTTTTTCTATGCTTCTGGGTAATTTTTCGGGTGGTGATAGTTTACAATAATCAAGGACAAAGTTTAGGGCGTTGGGCTTTTGACCTAAAAGTACTAGAAGTGAGCAATGGAGCAATTACCGGCAGAGTTCCTACCATGCGATCGCTCCTACAGCGAGAAGCTATAATCGGCACTGGTACGCTTTTGGTGTCGATTGCCCTGAGTAATATCATAGCTAATCCCACGGCTATACTGCTATTGCTTCCCTTAGCAATTGACTGTGGGGCGGCTTTGTCTGACAATCAGATGCAGCAAGCTCTCCATGATCGCTATGCTGGCACTTTGATAGTTTCTTCCCGCCGGGGTTACTCCTTAGATATTAAAATTAAGCGATTAGCTGAGAAAATGCGCCGAAGTGTGATAAGATAGTAATTTGTGTTAATTCTCTTCAGGCTTGACTGTTTGTTAAGATTATGGCTAAGAGTAAAGGTGTCCGCATAATAGTTACACTCGAATGTACAGAGTGTCGTAGTAACCCAGATAAGCGATCGCCAGGTGTTTCCAGATATACTAGCACCAAGAACCGTCGCAACACGACTAACCGGTTAGAACTGAAAAAGTTCTGTACCCATTGCAACAAACATACTGTTCATAAGGAAATCAAGTAAAGATGAGTTATTATCGTCGTCGCCTGTCTCCCATTAAGCCAGGAGAACCAATCGATTATAAAGATGTTGATTTGTTGCGCAAGTTTATTACCGAACGGGGTAAAATATTACCACGTCGGATTACAGGGCTGACCTGTAAGCAACAGCGAGACTTGACAGTGGCAATTAAACGGGCGCGGATTGTGGCTTTATTGCCATTTGTCAATGCAGAAGCGTAAAAACAAGTCATGAGTTATGAGTGATGAGTTAAGAATCAAAACTCCTAACTCAGAACTTGAAACTATTAAAAATGTTCACCAATAAATAGCGAGAGTTGTGGAGAAGGGTACGCTAGTTGAATTTAGGGTTCAAGGCGATCGCCGTTTGGGTGTAGTAGAACGCCCGGACGGTAAGACCCGTTGGTTTGTGATCGATGAACGTGGTCAATCCCACAGCCTCGCCCCCAGACAAATTAGTTATATAGTTAACGGACAAACCTATAAGTCCTCGGATATAGGGAGTTTTCAAGGGCAAGTTGAACCTTACATAGATCCCTCTAGTTTAGAAGTAGCTTGGGAATTACTGGTAGAAGATGGGGAAACAGTCACACCAGCGCAAATGGCCAACCTGCTGTTTTCCGAATCAGAACCAGCTGCTTGTTATGCTGCCCATTGTTTGTTATCGGAAGATAAACTGTATTTCAAGCAAAAGGGAGACGCTTATGAACCACGAACGGCGGTTCAGGTAGCAGAGCTAAAACACCAAATCGAAATTAAGGCACTTAAAGCCAGGGGACAGCAGGAATTTTTGGCTCGTGTAGAGCAAGCCCTGCGGGGTGAAACAGTGGATTGGCAACGTCATGACCGCCAGAAATTAGAAGCACTGGAAAAATACGCGGCTCTGCTGGCGGATGTTGTGCGGTTAGGAGTAAATTATGATAACCTAGCCCGATCATATCCTCCCCCAGCTCCAGTGTTAGAAACAATGAATATGCTCGGTCGTACTGCTACCCCCCCAGCAGCCTTGCAATTGTTAATAGATTTGGGTTGGTGGGATGCTCATGAAAACTTGTTTGTGCGTCGTTCCGCAATTCCGGTTCAGTTTCCTAGCAAGGTATTAGAAGTGGCGCAACAACGCTTAGATTCCCCCCCTACTGACTTAGATACAAATCGCCTAGATCTGTCTGGTTTAAAGGTATACACAATTGATGATGAAAGCACGACGGAGATAGACGATGGTTTAAGTTGGGAGTTACTTCCAGAAGGGCGGGAACGATTGTGGGTGCATATTGCTGACCCCACCCGCTGGTTAGCGCCAGAAGATGAATTAGACCTGGAAGCCAGAAAACGGGGAAGTACAGTTTATTTGCCGACGGGTATGGTTCCCATGTTCCCAGAATTGTTGGCAACAGGCCCCATGAGCTTGGTACAGGGAAAGATATGTTGCGCCTTGAGCTTTGGTGTGGTATTAGATCAAACAGGGGGGGTGGAAGATTATACTATTCATGCGAGCTTGATTAAACCTACCTATCGCCTCACCTACGAAGATGTAGATGAGATGCTGGAATTGGGAGTGCAAGCAGAACCTGAAATTGAGGCGATCGCCAACTGGGCAAAACGGCGCAAATCTTGGCGGTATAATCAAGGAGCCATCAGCATCAGTATGCCCGAGGCTATGATCAAAGTTAAAAACGATCAGATTGACATTGATATTTTAGATGATTCCTCATCGCGGCAACTGGTAGCAGAAATGATGATTTTGGCTGGTGAAGTAGCCGCCCGTTACGGTCAACTGCACAATATACCTTTGCCATTTCGCGGTCAACCACAACCAGAATTACCCCCAGAAGAGGAACTACTATTACTCCCCGCCGGATTTGTCCGCGCCTGCGCCATGCGCCGTTGTATGCCCAAGAGTGAAATGAGTATCACCCCTGTACGTCATGCTGGTTTGGGTTTAAATACCTACACTCAAGCAACCTCTCCCATCCGGCGCTACAGTGACTTATTGACTCACTTTCAACTCAAAGCCCATTTGCGCGGTGATGTTCCGCCTTTTTCCGCCGAACAGCTCAAAGAAGTGATGATGACAGTCATATCTACCACCCAAGAAGTGACAATGGTAGAACGGCAAACTAATAGATATTGGGCTTTAGAATATTTGCGCCGTCATCCAGATAAAGTGTGGGATGTGACACTGTTAATGTGGCTACGAGAAGATAGCAACTTAGGACTAATCTTATTAGAAGACCTAGGGCTACAGTTCCCCATGTTCTTTAAACGCTCCGTGGGATTAGGCGAACAGCTATTAGTAAAAGTTGCTCATGCAGACCCGCAAAAAGATATGATTCAGTTTCAAGAAATCATCTATCAAGAAAGTCAGTCAGGATCAACTTAAGTTGTGTGAGTCCTGGGGAAAATCATCGGTAATGTAGAGACTGGCGATAGTGAGTCTCTACATTAACTGGGGAGATATCGCCTAACTAGCCACCGCCTCGGCTTTTTTCTCTACTAATACATAAGGTTCCTCTTTCCCTTGTGCTAAATACGCAGCTAACTGACTTTCTATCTGGTCGCGGACAATTTGGCGATACTCTAGAAAATGCTCGTTGTGGGCACACGCAGAGATATAGTGTTCTAAAACTCCCGGATTACGTTTGAGGATACTAAATAAATGATGCCAGAATTTCCAACGAGTTTCCCGTTTAATCCCCTGTCGCCAAATGACAATGAGTAACGCTTTCACAACTACCCATTCTGGCATCTTAGCTGGGGCTTTCCACTTTGGTAAACCCATCATCAAGAAACAGCGATAGGTGCGGTCTAAGTATTTAATCGGGTCATATAAAGTACAGAACGCATCAATATATTCCCTGGCAATATCTTCCAGAGGACGGGTAGGGATGAAATTCATTAATGTGGTTTGGTTGATGTTACCATCTTGATTTTCCCGTAGTCGTCCTTCTTTTGTCAGACGATGCCACAATGCTGTATTGGGTAGCGCTTGCAACATGGCGAAGGTAGTAGAGGGAATTGCCGCTTGTTCCGCAAACCTGACAATGCGATCGCCCGCGCCGGCTTTTTCGCCATCAAAGCCAATAATAAACCCAGCCATAGGCCGCAGTCCAGCCTTAATAATAGTTTGCACAGCATCAGCTAGGGAACCGCGAGTATTTTGAAACTTCTTAGTTAATTGCAGACTCTCCTCATCTGGGGTTTCAATCCCCAAGAACACCGCCGAGAAACCAGACTCCACCATCAACTCCAGCATTTCTGGATCTTGTGCCAAATCCACAGAAGCCTCAGTGTCAAAGCGGAAAGGATACTGATGTTCAGCCATCCAGACTTTTAACTCTTTGAGTAACAATTTCACATTACGCTTATTACCGATAAAGTTATCATCTACCATAAACACACCCCGCCGCCAACCCAATTTATAGAGGTAATCTAACTCTGCTAATAGTTGGGCTGGGGTTTTCGTGCGGGGTTTACGGCCATAGAGTACAATAATGTCGCAGAATTCGCACTGGAAGGGACACCCACGGGAAAACTGCACCGACATCATATCATAGGCATCCAATTCTAGTAAATCAAACCGCGGGATGGGCGTAGTTGTGACATCTGGCTTTTCTGTGGCGCGGAAAACTCCAGAAGTTTCACCCCGTTGAATAGCATCAATAAACATGGGTAGCGTGATTTCCCCTTCATCGAGAATCAGAAAATCAGCACCGACATTTTGTACCTCGTGGGGTACAGAAGTGGGATAAGGTCCACCCACAGCCACTAACTTACCACGTTGTTTTGCTTCTTGAATTTGCCCTAATAAATCTTGCTTTTGGACAATCATGGCCGAGAAAATTACCACATCCGCCCAATCCCATTCTGCTGCTGTCACCGGGCGAATATTGCGATCTACTAGCTTAAACTCCCATTCTTGGGGTAAAATTGCCGCCACTGTTACTAAACCCAAAGGTGGTAATAAAACTTTGCGATCGACTAATGCCAAGATTTTTTCGTAAGACCAAAAGGTTTTGGGAAATATCGGATATACCAGTAAGATTCGCATATAGTATTAATCCTCACACTGTGATAGTTATCCCAACTGTAACTTAAATCGGATCAATTCCCCACGGAATAGGAATATCAGCGAATTCAAAACACAACTTTTGGTAACAGTTTAACACAGATCAATTAGTGATTTATGGAGAGTAAACTGGCATAGCGGTGATATTTTTCAGCCTCCTCAATTAATTTTTGTTCCTTTAACAGTTGAGCTAGTGCTTGATATGTTACAGCGCAGGAGCGGTCAAGGGTGAGAGACTGCAAATAGGCTGATACCGCCTTTTCCACATCATTGGAAGCTACATAAGCTAAACCTAAACGGTAGTAAGCCTGAGCATCATCAGGATGATGTGTAATATACTCTTGATCATCATTAATAGTTACCGCAGCATCTAACTCCCCACAGATAGAATTAGGTGATTGCTGTTGTAAATAAGTTTCCCACATTTGCTGATAACTGGTTTCTAAAGTCCTGGCCATGTTCTCCACATCTAACAAAGGAGACTTTTCCATTCTCTGGCGTATAGTCGGGCGCAAATTTGCTAGGATGTAAGGATTTTGGGCTAATTCTACAGCTTTTTGCACATACTCAGCCTGGCTGTGAGCAATGAAATCATCTAAACCCAAGGTATGGAGGATACTAGCACTCATGCGCTCCATTTTGCGACTCCCTGCGAGGGTGAGGGTGGGTACTCCCATCCATAAAGCTTCACAGGTGGTAGTACACCCTGTATAGGGGATGCTATCTAAATGCAGGTCAACTTGATTATATAGGTTGAGGTGGTCTTGGTCTGCTGCGTAACCACCGTATAAGGCGATGCGTTTGGGGTCGATACCCTCTTTCATAAACGGGGTTTGAATTTTCTCTGTAATTAGGGGGTTGAAAACATTAGAACTGGCGCATTTAATCACTAAGCGGGAATGGGGAACAGCTTTGAGGATTTCAGTCCACAAAGATAGGGTTTCCGGTGTCAGTTTCCTTAGGGTGTTGAAGGATGCAAAGGTAAAGATACCTGTTTTTTGGTAAGGAAGTTGGGTAATATCCGGTGTATCTTTTAACGGTTCATAACTGACATAGCACCGGGGTAAACGCCAAATTGTTTCGCTGGTTTTTTCTTTTGTATCAGGGGGGTGGAGAACTTCATCAGTAATCCAATAGTCAATGGTGGGTAACCCAGTAGTAGCAAAATATCCTAAGTATGTAGCTTGAATGGGGGCGGGTTTCATTCCCAATACCACCAAGCGGTTACTTACTGTGTGTCCCGCTAAGTCTACTAGAATATCTATGCGATCGCTTTTAATTAATTCTGCCACTTCTAAATCACTCATCCCCACTGTGGAACGCCAAGCGTCACAGATGTTAATAATTTCCTCCGTAATTCCATCTGGTTTACTCACCTCCCCATAACAGAAAACCTCTACACGACTGCGATCATGGTGTTGGATGACGGGTTTAATAAAAGCACTGACTGAATGTCTGCGAAAATCAGGGGAAATATAGCCAATGCGTAGGGGTCGGTGTGGGGTTTTAGGGTTGGGGTGATTTTTGATGTGTGGTAACCATTGATTCACTACCTGCTGTAAATACCACAGTTCGGCAGAGTCTAGGATTTCTTGGGGGGTAAAGTTGCTCAGAGCACTAATGTTAAACAAAAAACTAGAATGGAGTTTGGGGTGATGGGGGTTAATTTTTAGAGCTTCATTGAAGAGATTAATCGACTCCAGGATTTTTCCTTGGTCGTTGGCGAAATACCCTAAAAGTTCGTAGATTTCGCTGTGCTGAGGATTGATTTTCAGGACTTTTTCAATACATTCTTGGGCTAAATTCGGTTGTCCGTTTTGATAGTAAACATAACTTAAATTTTTCAGCGCCCCCATGTATTCTGGGTCGATTTCTACAGCCAGATTATAGTAGTATATAGCTTCAATATAATATTTCTCGTTTTGGAAAATACAGCCTAGGTTGTAGTAAGCTAAAACTGCCTCTGGGTCTAGTTCAATCACGTATTCAAAGCATTTTTGCGCCTCTTTTAATTTCCCTTGATTAACTAAGTCCGTGCCTGTATTATTGATATGATTGGTCAGCTTTGGTAATAGTTCTAGTTCACTAGGCTCTAAAAGATTGGCGATCGCATCCACATTTTCCTGTTCATAGATCAGGGCTAAGTTAAATTTTGCCCCTTGATGGCCGGGGTCGAGTGCTAAAACTTGGGAAAATTCCCCTATGGCTGCGGTAAACTGTTGCTGTCGCCGATAAATTAAGCCTAAACGATAGTGAGCTTTAGTGTAATTGGGGTGAATGGCGATCGCCTGGGTGTGGTGATTAATCCCTGCTTCCCAGTTATGCTGTTGTTCATAGACCAATCCCAAATTATGGTGAGATTTAGCTAACTGCGGTTGGATACTCACAGCCCGTAAATACCATTTTTCTGCTAAAGTTAATTCATGTTGTTGGCTTAAAATATTCCCGAACAGATGGCAGATTTCTGCTGCTACCTCTCCTCCCCCCCGGTTGGTTAATCTAGTAATTAGATATTCCTCTAAGCAGTCGTAAAATTCCTCCCTCAAAGTTGGTTTAAAGGAGATACTCTGTGTTAGTATGGGGTTGAGTTCTGTAAGTAGGGTTGGTAACTCTATAGCTGCTAAGTGTTGCTCTAATTTCAGGCATAACTCAGCCTCATCTGTGTAGTTAAAATAAATCAGTAATGGTTGCAGTAGGGTTTCAATAATTAAACATTGTTCTGGGCTGAGGCTTTGAGTCCAGGGTGTTGCTGGGGGTAAACAATACTGGTTAATTAAAGTAATTCCTGCATCTGTGGCTGTAAGTTCTAATGTAAGTTTTAAATATTCAGCTAATTGAGTAATAGTTAAATCTACTTGAGAAACTAAGTTTTCTCTGGCGATGAATAAAGTATGCTCTTGGGGAAACCATTTTTCTTGATATTGTTGCCACAGATTTAATAAGCTAGATGCAAAAGCGGCTTTTTCTGTGGGAGTAGTCACCAGACTAGCGAGAATTTCCCGCGGGTCTTGATGTACATAAATGCTTTTAGCTTCACCTTGGTGAATTTTCCCCAGGACTAATTCTGAAGTAACCCGATATTCCACCAGTGTAACCGCAGAAGTTAGATCAATCAGTTTAAAATAAGCCTCTATTTCCGGTGCTGTGTTACAAGCTATTCCTTGGGTAGCTTGGTTACCGATGTCAGTGACTAAGGAATTACAAAGGTTGTAAGATAACTTTCTTAACTCATTGCTAATCCCACCGCAAAAAATAATCATAGCTCGTAAATATAACCCTCTTGTACTTAATCTTACATTACCACAACCGGAGTATCCTTACTCAGTCTCAATAGCGATCGCCCCTTAATACCCCCAAACCCCGGTGGTTGAGCGCAGTCGAAACCCAAACCCGGTGGTTGAGCGTAGTCGAAACCCGGTGGTTGAGCGTAGTCGAAACCCCGCTAGTTGAGCACCGACCACCGTCAACGGTTCGACTCCGCTCACCGACCACCGTCAACCGTCAACCGTCAAGAAAGCTGTTCTAACCAACTTTGTAACTGTTGTATATCCCTAAAGTCTAATAATTCTTCTGCTAAACTTTCCAGTTGCTCTACTGGTAGCATTTGAATTTGCTGTTTTACTGTATCATCCAAGGTTCCTAAGCGCCGCTGTAACAGACGTAGAACCAATTGGCTCTCTCCTTCTTGTCGTCCTTCTTGTCGTCCTTCTTGTCGTCCCTGTTGTAATCCCTGTTGTAATCCCTGTTGTAATCCCTGTTGTAATCCCTGTTTTTCCCCCTGCTGTAATCCCTCTTTCAATATTTCCTGATACCAGGGTGATTCTCTTAATACTGTCATGTCCCACCTCATGATTTGTTGAACTAAGGGAATATCTAAGACAAAACTAGCAAAAAATGACAATAACGGTTCTAAGTCTTGCAGTTGCTCATCCCGCCTTAACTCCCTCACCGCTTGGCGTAATTTATCTTCCCTGCTTCCACCCTGTAAAATTGGTACAAATGGCAATAGGGTTGATATGTTCTGCTCAAACACCAGATTAACATCCACTTCCCACAGGTTAATCACCTGGTAATCTTGATGAGCAGTTATCCCTAATATCTCTGATTCGTAACGTTGGGGAATGGTTTGTTTACTGCTTGGGGGGAGGATGTTAATTAAGACTGGATACACCCGTAAGTTATAACGTTCTTCTGCTAAAGCTGTATAAGCCCGTATCCTTCGGGGCATTCTCTGATTGTACCGTAGTTGTAATTCGTTAAGG